>JAGPEO010000080.1 GCA_018056925.1 Phycisphaerae bacterium | reverse complement strand
TTCAATTATACGGGCGGCCGGCCAATCTCCAGCCTTGGCCTGTATCGGCTCGCTGGGAGAGTTCGTTTGCCGCTGATTTTCTGAGAATATTCGAAAGATTGGCGCAAATTGATCTACGTGACTCTCATTACCGGGCATTAGTAGGCGTCGGAAAAGAGTGCTTTTGGTCCGGCGAGGGTCGAGATTTCCGGAGTGTTGCCTTGAGTAACTGACCGGTAGTCCGTCAAGAAAAGGGCGGCGACGCCGCGCCCTGGGCGCAACAGAAGCCCGGCGGCGGACCGCCGGGCTCGATGCGTGCAAGGCACGGCAGTGATGAGGACCGTGCAGGTGAACGGAACAGAAGCTCGGGTTTGTGTCTCGCTTAGTGGCCGCCAACCGGTTAGACCAACGGGCTGCGGGGTCGGGTAAGCCTCCTCCTTTGGCCCAAAAGACCGGCCGCGGGTCGCAGCGGCCTAGCGGAGGCCAGCCGCCGGCGACCCGCGCGCCGGTCCTTCTTGAAACTCGCTACTGTTGGCCGTTGTTCTGATCGTTTTCCAGCATCTTCCGCAACTGGGCGTTTTCACGCCGGGTGGCCTCCAGGTCGAAGAGCACGTACTTGATGCCGACGCGCAGAAAATCGATGCTTTCCTGCAGGCTGCGCACGCTATTCTGAATTTGCTCGTGGCGTTCCTGGGTTTCGGCGGCCAGCTCGCGGAGCCGCTCGCGCTCGTTCTCCGGCAACGTTTCAATCTGCTCTACCAGCTCGGCCAGTTTCTTCTGGAATATAGCCTCGTCCACTCTTCTTCCTCCTCAGAAAGGCACCGGGCTGTGGGTCCAGCCGTTACGGCCCGACGGAGCTGCGTCCGCGTACATTTTGCCGATCTCCCGGCTCTCCGCCGCATTCTAGGCACGCAAGAAAGGCGTTCGTTGCAGCTTCGTGAGTGCTTTTGTCCAAATTTGCAGCGTAGGCCCCCCTATTGCAGCGCAAAATTGCTAAAGGGGGTTTTTATGGGAGCGTGACCGCTCTCAGCAGCTCAGACCCCGGTAGCGCCGCTTAGTGCCCGATATTCGGCGGACCTCGATGCTCCGGCACGCTGCATTCAACGCGACGGCTCAGTCGGCAGCAGCACGTAAGCCACGCCGCCGCCCCGCAACCACGCTTCCTCCAGCTCCTGCCGGTCATAGATCGTGCAGCCCTCTTGGTCCGTCGCGGCCGCGGGATCGTTGACGTACACATCACCGCTCGCATCGAATCCGCAGCACACGAGCAGGTGGCCGTCCGTAGTGAGATATGGCGCTCCGCGAAGGGCGCCGGGACAAGAGAAGCGAATTGAGATTATCAGCGGCTGGCCGGCAGCCACCAGTTCTGCCGCCGCGTTCAAGTCCGAGAAGCGGGCCAGATAGCCGGAGACGCCGAAAGCGTACGCGGCCTGGATGTTGCGGGGCCAGTTGCCATAGATGTCGTGAGCCGGGTCATAGCAGGCCGCAGCGACGGTTTCGGTGGGCACGTTGACGCCACGGTACTGCATCACCATCGCCAGCGAGGTTGGGCTGCAAATTCGCGGCGCCAGGTCCGGCGCGACGGCTCGCTGACTGCGGAACGGCACGGGCAAGCGGCCCGGTCTGATCGCGGCAGCCGCAGCATTCAGCGTGTGACCAGGCAGAGGGCCCAATCGCTCGCTAAGGCATAATGTGACATGCCGAATAGAGGCCGCGGCAGGCCGGCCGTCCGCCTGCGCGATAACGCGGTACTGCGCCCGGTCGAACCGCTCGTCAGAACGGAGTATGTCGACATCGACGCGGGCGGAGTCGCACTTCACGAGGCGCGGGCGGACTGCTGCGGGACCCCAGTCGCCAAGATGCAAGTAAGGCGTCCAGTAATTCTCGCGTCGCCGTCCGACGCGCAGTTCAACGCAGAAGCTCGTGCCGGGCTCGACATCCACGTTCCATGAAAGAAGCGCTTCATTGAATTCGCCCTGCGCGGCGATGGTCGGGCTTTCGAAGACGCCGCCTTGGCACAGCGCAGGCGAGTCGTGCCGGATCAGCTCGTGGCGAAAAGAGTAGATCGCCTGCGGTTGCGACGCGGCCCCACTCATGGCTTCAACGCCTCAGCCAGGTACTCGACCCAGTGCCGCGCCCCAACGCCCGTGTGATGGGCGATGTGCTCGCGGCAGGAAAAACCCGCCACCGCGATGTCGGCCGCTCCTCGCGCACGGATGGCCGGAAAGAGCCGCTGTTCGCCAATGGCCCGCGCGACCTCGTAGTGCTCGACCTCGTGGCCAAAGGAGCCGGCCATGCCGCAACAGCCGCTGTTGATTTCCTCGGCCGCCGCGGGCGTGCAGAGCTTCAGGATGTGCATTACATCGGCGGTGCCGGTCAGGGCTTTCTGGTGGCAGTGTCCGTGAAACAGCAAGGCTGGCGCGACAGCCGGCGTCGCGGCCGTGCCGCGGTGCAGCAGTTCCGGCTGCTCGCGCAAGGCCGCGGCAACAAACTGCTCCAACGGCTGAACCCGGCCGGCGATTTCCCGCGCCGCCGCCGTTCGTACAAGTTGCGGCAATTCGTCGGTCAGGGCTGAAACGCAACTCGGTTCGGTACTAAGGATCGGAATACCGCGTTCAGCAAACGGCCCCAGGATTTCCACGTTTGCACGAGCCAGCCGCGCGGCCTCGTCGAGCAGTCCCTTGCTGATCAATGGGCGCCCACAACAGACTGTCGGCGGAACGATAACTTCCCAGCCGAGGGCTTCCAATACGCTTACGGCCGCGACGCCAACTTGCGGGGTGTAGAAGTTCGTCCAAGTGTCGGCGAAGTAGACGACACGCGTACGGCGGCCGACGGGACGCCCGTGCGCTACGTTTCGGCCGCCCGCTGCGCTATCCGCCGCCGCGTTTCGCCTGCCAAACCAGGCGCGAAAGGTCTGCCGCGCGAAGCGCGGCGGGGGAACGCGGCGGTCCAAGCCATAAAGGTGCTCCATCATGACGCGCACCGCTTTGGAGCCGAGCAGCCAGTTGCTCAGCGGGGCGAAACGGCTGCCCCAGACGGCCAGGTCGACCGAGCGGGCGATCAGACGGCTGCGGCGCGGCACTCCCAGCCGCTGATTGCGCTTGTGCAGCCATTCGGTCTTGAGCTTGGCGACGTCCGTACCGGTCGGACACTCGGTCTTGCAGGCCTTGCAGCTCAGGCACAAATCAAAAACTTCATCCAGCGCCGGATCGGACAAGCCGTCGAGCAGGTTACGGTTGGACAGGGCCAGACGCAGCGCGTTGGCCCGGGCCCGTGCGGTGTGCGTCTCATCGCCGGTTGCCATGTACGACGGGCAGAGCGTTCCGACCAAACGTTTGCGGCAATCCCCGACACCGCTGCACATCTCAGCCTGCCCGGCCATGCCGCCGTACTTGGAGAAGTCCAGAACGGTCGCCGGCTGGTCGGATTCGAAATCACCCCCGTACCGTAGATTGGCGTCCATCGGCAGCGGATCAACGATTTTACCGGGGTTCAAAATGCCGAGCGGGTCGAACGCGGTCTTGACCCTGCGGAATGCCTCGACCAGCGCGGGTCCGAACATCCGCTCAATCCACTCCGAGCGAACGATGCCTTCGCCGTGCTCGCCGGTCAGGGCGCCGCCGAACTCGCGCACGAGCAAGCTGACGCGATCCGCAATGCGCCGCAACTTCTGCACGCCTTCGTGCGTCTTGAGGTTAAGCGCCGGGCGCACGTGCAGCAGGCCGACGCTGGCGTGCGCGTAGTAGCCGGCCTGCTCCACCCCCTCCTCTGCCATAATCTCATTGAGGCGCGCGATGTAATCAGCCAGCCGCGCCGGTTCAACCGCGCAATCGTCGATGAAATCGTGCGGCTGCACGTCGCCCGGGCGCGACAGCAGCAGGCCGGTGGCGGCCTTGCGCACGTCCCACACATCGGCCTGGCGTGGCGGTTCGGTGATCACACGACAGGCGTAGCCGATGCGGCGAGCCCGCATGTCGGCGGCAAGGTCCTCCAGCCGGCGTTGCAGGGCGGCCGAGTTGTCGTCGTAAAGCTCGACGATCAGGATCGCCGCGGGATCACCTTCCAGGAACCAGCGCCGCGGCCGCATGACCGGGTTGTCCTTCGTGCCGTCCAGAATGAGCTTGTCGAGCAGCTCGATGGCGGCCGGCTGATGGGCCAGGATGGCGGGCACCGAGCGCAAAGCGGCGACCAGGTCATCGTAATGAATGACCGCCAGGCCTTTGCACACCGGCAGCGGCAACAACTTCAGCGTGGCGGCGACGGTCACGCACAACGTGCCCTCGCTGCCCACGATCACCTGCTCGACGTTGGTCCGGCCATCTACAGTGCGCACGCGATCCAGCGCGTAACCGCCGTTGCGGCGAAAAACCTTGGGAAAACGCGCCGCGATCTCGTCGGCATATTCAGACGCCACAGCCGCGACCGCGCGCTCGCATTGAACCGCAAGCGAGGGACCATCGCCGGCGGGAAGGCGAGGCTGCCGGCGAGCCGCTTCGCCCCAAGACGCCAGCGAGCCATCGGACAGAACCACCTCCAGCCCGAGCACATGGTCGCAAGTCCGCCCCACCACAATCGAATGCGCCCCGGCCGAGTTGTTGCCGATCATGCCCCCGATGGTGGCCCGGCTGGCGGTGGCGACATCGGGCGAGAAATGCAGGCCATGCTGCCGGAGCTGGGCGTTAAGCTCATCCAGCACCACGCCGGGCTGGACGCGTGCGGTGCGGGCCTGCGGATCGACTTCGAGCACGCGGTTCAAATAGCGGGATAGGTCCAGAACTATGCCGCGATTGACACACCCGCCGGTCAGCCCGGTCCCCGCGCCGCGCGGCGTCAGCGGCACACGATGCCGGGCACAAGCCCGCACCAGCGCCTGCACGTCGGCCACGCTGCGCGGAAACACCACGGCGTCCGGAAAGATCTCATAGATGCTGGCGTCGGTGGCGTACAGGGCCCGCGCCAACCGGTCAGTGCGAATTTCGCAGGTGCTTCCGCTGCTGAGCTCTTCGATGACCGCCTGGAGTGCGGCCATCCCGGCGCGCGATGAGTGCGCCTGCGGTTCGGCTTGCGTAGAGCTATGTGAATCAGAGCGCACGCCGCGCGTACTCCGGGCATTTGGCCACGGCCATCTTAATGCGCTGGCCGGCGCGGCGTAAGGATCAGCGCGGCGTCCTGGACTAGCGCAGCGCGGCCGTCGACTCCGCAACCCGAGACGGGCTCAGCGCGAATCGGCGGGGTCGGGCGTGGGCACGCCGCTCGCCATTCGGCGTTGTCTGACGATCAGCGGCGCCACGACGTGCTCGATGAAGTCCGCCGAAGTAACGTCAGTGTGATTACCGCGGTAGCCGTACTCGCGGTACTTCTTGCGATAGGGCATGTTTTGCACGCGCGCGTCATACAACATGCGCGCGTGCTCGCTGGAAACGTCCGGCAACTCGAACCCTAACAGGCCCGCGACCGCCGGGCTGCCGAGCAGTTCGTGCTCGCGGTCGACCGAGCCGGTGATCGGCAGCGCGTAGCGCAGCACCGGGTCATCCGGGCTATAGAAATTATAGACCCGGCGCTTTACGCGCCGCAGCGCAGACGTCAGATCGTAAGAGCGCGACAGGCTGCTGGCCAAGAACACGACATTCTCCACGTCCACGCCGTCAGGCAAGCTCTCCAGGGCCCAGGTGGCGATGCCGGTTCCGGCTGACAAGGCCACGATGTTGACCGGACGCCCCGGGTAACGCCGCGCGTAGCTGACGATCTCGCGCGCCAGCTCGCGGGCCTTCTCCCGGTTACGTTCATGATCGATCTGGTCGCGCACGGTGCCGCCCAGCGTGCTTTGCCACTTGAACACTTCGACGCTGCCGCGCCAGCCGGCGCGCCGCAACCCCTTGGGCACATCGATCATGCCGACGTTGCCGAAGGTCCCCGCCCCGCCAACGTAATAAACGCGACCGTGTTGACTGCCGCGCAGGTCCGTGCCCAAATCAACGCGCGAAATCGGATTGCAGCCGGCCGAAAGACCCACAGCGGCTGCAAACAGCGCCACCGCCGCGAAACGCACAAGCTCGGTTGAACTCCTCACTCTGCCATTCCTTTCCAAGGTCGGCTCAAGGGACTTAAATCAACGGCTTACCGATGTTCTACATCGGCCACGGGAGGCCGGCGCTACCGCCGGCCGGGAAAGACCGACGCCACCGCCGACGGTGGTGGCCGGCGCCAGGCATAGCGCCGGCAGCGTCGAGCGGGCAATTCGAACGAGTTGAGCATTGTACATGAAAGCTGCGCCAGGGTGTATCTCACATACGCTCGGCGCCACTGGCCGGCGTGTCAGAGTACGTCCCGATTAGCTGCGTGCCGCCCGCGGCGGAAAACGGCGGCATCCCCTATGGCTCAACCTGTTTCAGAACGCCTTCTTCAACATATATGGGCACCTTGTTGGCGATGCCCAAAGCGATTGCGTCCGAAGGCCGGCTGTCGACTTCGATCAGCTCTCCGTGCGAGCGGAGGATGAGCTTGGCATAAAAAGTGTGCTCTTGGAGATCGTTGATCACGATTCTTTCGAGTTCGGCTGAGAGCGATTCGATGGTGTTTGCCAGCAGATCGTGCGTCATAGGGCGCTGCAACGGCACCCCCTTAACGCGCCGGTCGATGGCTAGGGCCTCTGTAAGTCCGATAACGATCGGCAAGACCCGCGGCCCGTTCCGCTCGCGAAGCACGATCAATTGCTGGTCGCGCGTCTCGCATATCACGATTTGAGCCAAATCCATCCGCACTTCCATGCGTCGGTCTCCGCTAAGCGCCAGTATCCCAGCGTGCCGGGGGTTGTCAAGCAACTGCGCCGCGCCGGCTGGCTTGCCCACCGCCGTGGTCGCTTCTAGATTGCACGCATTCCGATCATAGGAGCACAGCCGGGTGCTGCGAATTCTGATAACGATCATCATCGCGCCGGTTCTGGCCGTGCTCACGTGGCTGGCCCTGGGCGAACATGCCGCGCGACCTGATTTCGTGGTCGCCTCTCAGGAGCCACGCACCCTCGACCCCCACCGCGTGAGCTGGATCGCTGAGATTCAACTCGCTAATACGCTGTTCGAAGGTTTGACGCGGCTGAATTCCGACACGTTCCAGCCTGAGCCGGCCGTGGCCCAATCCTGGAGCGTAGACGAGCGACAGACAAGCTGGACCTTCCACCTCCGTCCGGACGCGCGCTGGTCCAACGGCGAGCCCGTTACGACCGGCGATTTCCGTTTCGCCTGGCTGCGCGTCCTCGATCCGGCCATCGGCGCCCAGTACGCCGGCCTGATGTTCATTATCGACGGCGCCGAAGCTTACTACCGCTCGCGTCTGCCAGGCTCTGCCCAGGGCGAGCTGCCACCCGAAACGGTCGGGATCGAAACGCCGGACGAGCACACGCTGCGCGTACGGCTGAGTGCCCCCTGCTCGTATTTCCTCGACCTCACCTCCTTCCCGACATTTGCCCCGGTACACCCAGCGACCGTCGAACGCTGGAGCTACCGCGACGGCCGGGCTATGCCGCAGACCCAACACCTGTGGGTCCGACCGGGCAGAATCGTGTGCAACGGCGCCTTCGTGCTGATGCATTGGGGTTTCAAGCAGAGCATCCGGCTGGAGCGCAACCCGCACTACTGGGACCGGTCCACCATCGACGTTGATTCGATTCAGGTACACATTACGGCCGACCCATACGCCGCGCTACTCGCGTACGAAACCGGCAGCGTCGATCTCGTGCACGGCCTGGAGTCCTCGGTCGCGCGTGTTCTGATGCTGGAACAACAGGCCGGCCGGCGGCCGGATTTTCACATCGGCGATCGTTTCGCCACGTCGTTTTACCGGGTGAATTGCCTCAGGCCGCCGCTGGACAACGCCGATTTTCGCCGCGCGTTATCGTTGGCGATTGATCGCACCGCCATCTGCGAACGCGTGCTGTGTTTGGGCGAGAAACCGGCCGAAACGTACATTCCTCCGGGCCTGGCGCCGCTGATGCCGCGGCGGACGCCGGACGGCCGCACGATCTACTACCAGTCGCCGCGGCCGCTGGGTGCGGGTTTGACTAATGCGGCGCGGGTCGAACTGGCGCGCGAGCATCTGCACCGTTACATGATTTCGGCGGGCGTTGAGGATGCCGCGCACATTCGACCGATAGAACTCGCCTTTGGATCCGACCCTGAGCAGCGTCGGATTGCTCAGGCGATTCAGCAGATGTGGGAAACCGCGCTTGGCCTGAAAATCGAGTTGCGCACACTGGAGGCCAAGGTCCTCAGCAGCCGGCTGCGCGATCTGGACTATGACTTGGTTCGCAGTTCCTGGTTCGGGGACTACATGGACCCCAGCACGTTCCTGACCATGTTCACTACAGATGATGGGCAGAACTTCACGGGCTGGTCAAATCCTACTTACGACCGTTTGATCGCCTCTGCCGCAGTGGAGGCGGACAATGAACGCCGCTACGAGCTACTCTCCGCGGCCGAGCAGCTTCTGTGCAACGACTGCCCCATCCTGACGGTCTTCCATCGCCGCGGAAATTTCGTGCTAAACGAGCGATTTACGGGCTTAAACGATCACCCACGGGATTTGATGCCACTGCAGCGCGTCCGGCGGAACCGCTGAGCCGCGCCTCCCCCCTCGAAACTCGATACCTACTCGATACTTTAGGATATGCCTAACGCCGCGCCGCTCCAGTAGTTAGCGCGCCAGCTTCCTGCGCAAATCCCAACTTGGCCGCGTTCTCCCAGTACAGCTTCCGCAGTACCTGCGTGGGCAGATCAATGCCTCTCAGCCGCGGAGCCGCCGGCGCGTCGGGGTCTTCGATCGGGCTCTCGCCGTCGTAGGCGGTCTCCCACATTGTCCGTTGCGCCCAGTACCGGCTGGCATAATGCTGAAAGTCATACTGGTCGCCTACGACGAGGTCGCTGCCGAACAGCAGCCGGTCCGGATGGGCAAGGAACACGTCGCGAACGGCGGCGGGTCGAGCCGACACGCCGCGAACGATCCATTTTGTCGCACTGGTGTCGAGGTAAAGATTGGAATGGCGCGCTAGCAAGTCGTTGAGAAACTCCGGGTTTTCGACACGCCCACCCATATGAGCCGCAATCACGAAACGCGGCGCCACCCGCTCCAGGAACCACTCCAGTTGCGGGTACTGGTCCGCCTTCGTCCCGAAGCGCCGCGGATCACCGTACCGGCCGCCCGGAAGAAACCATTCGTCGGGATCGCCCACGTGAACCATGAAGTCGTATCCCAGGTCCAGCGCACGATGAATGACCGGCCGGAAGTACTCGTGGTCCAGCGTTAGGCCGAACTGCGCGCGCAAGGGTGGCGCCACCCAGAACTTCATGACACGGGCCCCCAACTCCCGAAAAGCAGCCAGATCGGCCAGCCAGCGCTCGCGAAAACTGTGCGACTCTTCGAAGCCGCGCCATTGCGGTACGGCTATGAAACCGACTCGATCGGCATGGTCTGCCTGCAGCCTCCGCGCGTCCTCCATAGGGGACATGGAAATTACGCGCTCCACCCCGTATAGAGCCGCCGCTTCGAAAAATGCGGCGGCGCTGCGGCTCAGGTGCACGTGCGAATGTACGTCCAGTATTCGCATCTCCGGCGCACGAGGGGCCGGCGGTTGGCGGTAATCCAAGCCGAGCCGATTCGCGGGGTGTTTTTTGTCCGGCCCATCGTGGCGGTGAGTACGCTGCACCACGGCACTCCCTTGCATAACCTGTCAGGGCCACAGGGCCTTGTCCAGGTTACGCGATTTTATTGTTCTTCGCAGAGGATTTCCGCGTGCGCAATGATTCGTCAAGTCGCTCAATCCGAGTCAGCGACTGCGCTGTAGGGCGTCATCGTAAACAGCACCGGCCGGCGGCCGGCAACCAGTTCACGCACCGTAGTCGGGTCGGTCAGCGCGTCGTGGTTCGCTTCGAAGAATGTGTTGACCGCCTTCCAGTCCGGCATCAGTAGGGCGTGCGTGCCGATCTCCTCGATTTCGTGCGGCGCAATCACCAGAGCCAACATCTCGTTTGCCCCGTAAGCGCGTGCGTCACTGGGGCGATCGCCGACGCCGATCAGCAGATTCGGCCATTTCGTGCGTAGATGACTCAGTACCTGCAGCTTGAACTTGCCGTTATCGGCCGCCTTGCGAATGGCGGGCGCGACCACCAACGGGCCCGGCGGATAGTCATTCTCCGCCAGCCAGGCCCGCGTTTTGGCCTGCATCACGCGCGGGCGGCCCGTCAGGTAGACGATGTTGAAATGCTCCGCCAGCTTCCACAAGACCTCCCGCGAGCCCGGAATGGGCTGAGATTTCCCGTCGAGCGGACTGAACAGCAGAGCGCGGTAGTCGGTGCGAGCGATCGTGTGATCCACGTCCACTATCAAAGCCACCCGCTCGTCATTCATCTCGAACAGGCGCCCCCTGCCGTTCAGCGACGCTCCGAAGACCGCGGCCGACGCCGAGAATCCCGAGTCGCCCAGTTCTCCCACGTCGCAACGGATGGTCGCGCTCCCGTCCTCATCGGTCCGAGCTTCGCCCAATTGGTTGTCACCGGAAAAGAAACGGACCGGAACGTTTGAAACCGACGTTCGCAGCAATCCGAACAGTTGATGCTCAACGTGCGCCGTCAGTTCGACCTGGCGCCAGTCATTAACTGCAACCCCGTCTTCCAGCGTCAGCACGGGCCGCCCACACCCCCCCGTGCCGACCATCGCCGCACCCACAGCCAACAGCAGCCGCACCGCCCGACGGCCGCGAAATCCACCTCGTCCGCGCACGTCTCACTCCTGGCTCCACCACGCGGGAATGTTAACGCGCTCCGCCGGCGACTGTGAACCCAGCTTGTCCGGCCACTTGAAACCGCGATAATGCCCAAATCATGCTACGCGGCTTCCGGCACACGCTTTTTTTGCTCGTCCAGTCCGGGATCGTGATCAGCGCCGCGCTAGCCTTCCTTATTTACCCTGAGGCGGCCCGGGCCATCGCCATCTGCATGGCCGGCGGCATGGTCGCCGTCTGGTTGAGCGAACGCCTCGCCCGACACTGGCTGCGCGCGACCCTCGGCCGCCTGCGACGCTTGGCCGAGGACATCGGCCAGGGCCGCCCCACCGGTGCGCTGGCCGTCAGGAAAGGCGACGACCTGTACAAGCTCGTCTCGGCCGTCAACCTGCTCGCCGCGCGCGTTGAAGAAATAACCCGCGAGGAGAAGCGCCTCCAGGAACAACTGCGCAAGACGGAACAGCTCGCCTTGTTGGGTGAGCTGGCCGCCAGCGTCGCCCATGAGATAAACAACCCGCTGGACGGAATTCAAAGCTGCACGCGCATCCTTCGCCGGTCGCTGCACGACCCGGCGCGCACCGAGCAGATGCTCGCCCTGATCGACAGCGGGTTGGCCCGCATCGGCCTGATCGTCCGGCGCCTTCTTACTCTGGCGCGGGAGCATGTGATCCGCACGGTCGAAGTGCGCGCCCGCGACGTGCTCGAATCCGCCATCGCGGCCGTCGCCAACAAGCTCGAATCCGGCGGCATTCAGGTCGCTCGCCACTACGATGCCGGCGACGATCGCATACTGGCCGACGCGCAGCTCCTCGAGCAGGTTTTCGTAAATCTGTTCCTCAACGCGGCCGACGCGATGAACAACGGCGGCACGCTGACGTTGACGACCCGTCTGGAGCATCCGGCCGAAACAGTGCCTGATGCGGCGGCTCCGCAGATTCTGTCAGTGGAGGTGCGCGACACGGGTCATGGCATTCCGGCCAATCTGCTAACGCGCATTTTCGAGCCCTTTTTCACCACTAAGACCGCTGGCAAGGGCACCGGCCTTGGGCTACCCATTGCAGCCCGCATCGTTGACGCCCACCGCGGTACAATTTCCGTCAAGCCGATCGAAGGCGGCGGAACCGTTTTTACGGTAAGGTTACCGGCGTTCCGACCCGACCATAAGCGGACTGACGCGACTCCGTCAGCACCCGCGTTGCTGTCAGCCGAGCCAGTATCCAGCACGGTTGATTAAGGTTGCCGGCAGAGACGACAGGAGCGGTGAAGCCTGCGGGGGCAAGACGAAACGCCCGAAATATCAGTCTTCAGTTATCGGAAGAGCGGAGCCGGTCAGGCGGTGCGTGAGCGTGGACCAACCTTTGTCAATAGAAGGTGTCAAACCCGGTAGACAAGGTGAGCGCGTGGAGTGGGAATGCTCGACCGAGGGGCGACCCAGCGATGCGGAGCTGGTTCGCCAAACGTGCGCCGGCCAGCGCAGCGCGTTCGATGAGTTGATCGAGCGCTACCAGCGCCGCGCGACCTCGGTCGCCTATCGCCTGCTGGGCGACCTCCACGACGCGCTCGAAGTTTGCCAGGAAGCATTCGTCCGGGCCTACCAGAACCTGGACAGCTTGGAAGACCAGCGGCGGTTTGGATCGTGGCTTCTGCGCATCGTGACCAACTTGTCTTTGAACTTCCGCCGTTCGCGGGCGGCCATTGCCCGCAAGGCGGCGTTCGACGACTGTCTGAACGATGGCGAGACCGCGCGCGACGAGCAGATTGCCGCCCCGGACTATTCGGACGAGCAGCCCGAGGCGCGTTCGGCCGCCGCGGAGATGTCGCTGCTGGTGCAGAAAGCAATTGCCGATCTGCCGGACCAGCAGAAGACCGCCCTGGTTCTGTTCAGTATCGAGCAGTTGCCGCAGAAGGAAGTGGCCTCAATCATGGGCTGCAGCGTCGAAGCCGTGAAATGGCA
>JAGPEO010000400.1 GCA_018056925.1 Phycisphaerae bacterium | reverse complement strand
GACGGCCGCTGGTTCATCTACTACGCCGCCAGCGCCGCGCCGCGCGAGAACGCCAGCCACCGCATCGGCGTCCTCGAGTGCCTGACGCAAGACCCGCTCGGCGCCTACATCGACCGCGGCATGCTCTACACCGGCGACGATCCGCTCTGCCGCTCCGACAATCGCTGGGCCATCGACGCCACCGTGCTCGAACTGCACGGACAACGCTACCTGCTCTGGTCGGGCTGGCCGGACGGCGCGGACCTGCAATACCTCTACATCGCCCCGCTTAAAAACCCGTGGACCACCGCCGGTCCGCGCGTCCGGCTGTGCGACAACGCGACGTTCGACTGGGAACGCGTCAGCGAAGACCCGCGCCAACGCGGCCTGCACGAAGCCCCTCAGGTACTGAAGCACAACGACCGCGTGTTCGTTATCTACTCTTGCAGCGCTTCCTGGCAGGAGACGTACAAGCTGGGTCTGCTCGAACTCATCGGCGACGATCCGCTTAACCCCGCGAACTGGCGCAAGCATCCGCAACCCGTGTTTCGCAGTTCCGGCGACGTCTTCGGCGTGGGACACGCAAGCTTTGTCAAATCACCCGACGGCCTCGAAGATTGGGTGGTGTATCACTGCAAAACCTCGCGCGCCCCGGGCTGGCGGCGAGTGGTGTGCGCGCAGCGCTTCGGCTGGCGGCCGGACGGCTTGCCGGATTTCGGCCAGCCGGTCCCGTGGCGGCAACCGCTCAGCCTGCCGTCCGGTTCTGGCGGCGTCGATGTTCTGCTCGATGGTTCTGAAGACGGCATTTCCTACCCGCTACGTCAGCTGCGCTGTCCGCGCATGGAGGCGGCCAATTCGGCCCGCGTAGACCTGGCGGAATCGCGCTACGCCTGGCGCTTCGGCCAATGCCCGTGCGAGGCGCCAATATCGTTTGCGGGAGCAGGGGTTATTCGCGACTGCCGGCTGTGCCGCGCGACCTCAACGAGCGCTTGATTCGCTAAGGCACCGGCGACCGACAAGCTCACTCCGGAATTTCCAAAATGAAACCTCAACCACCCGTCGGAGGGCGCACTACGCGCCTATAAGTATTGTGCCAGCGGCCGGTTGCAGCGTCTGGGCGGCGGCCGGATCGCGCTTTCCTATAGGATGGTGATGGCCCCCTACTACGAAGAAAAAATGAGCGGTCGATCCGGAGTGTTGGGTCCCTCCGCACCCGGCGGTCTTTTCCAGAGTTTCTTCATCGGGGGCTTCGAGTGCTCCTCGCACAAGCGACGCAATGGCCGCCGGCTCGACATGATCGCCGCCACCGACCATGACCGGCTCGCTTTGTACGACTACACCTCGCTGAACGCTCTCGGCATCCGCACCGTCCGAGATGGCATCCGCTGGCACCGCATCGAACGGACCCCCTACCACTACAGCTTTGGCGCCGACCTGCCGATGGTCCGCGCCGCGCGACAGACCGGCACACAGGTTGTCTGGGACATCTGCCATTACGGCTGGCCGGATGACCTTTCTCCCTTCGAGCCGGAGTTCGGCACACGTCTGGCGGCCTTGACCCAAGCCTTCGTCCGCCTCCTGCTCGAAGAGGGCGAAACGACGCCGATGCTGGTGCCGATTAACGAGATTTCCTTCCTCTCGTGGGTCGGCGGCACGGAGGGCAAATTCCCGCCGTTCACCCACGGCCGAGGTGACGAGCTTAAGCGCTGGTTGGTCCGCGCCGCTGTTGAGTGCATCGCGGCGGTGCGTGAGATCGCCCCGCAGACGCGCATCTGCATCACCGACCCGCTGATAAACGTGGTCGGAAACATCCGAAACCCAGACGACTGTCGCCGCGCCGAGGAGTACCGTCTGTCACAATACGCGGCCTGGGACATGATCGCCGGGCGCGCCGCGCCGGAACTCGGCGGCCGGCCCGAGTATCTCGACATCATTGGCGTCAACTACTATCCGCACAATCAATGGCTGCACGCCGGGCACGGCGAGTTCGTGCGCATGATCGGCCCCTCGCATCCCGGCTACCGGCCTTTCGCGGAAATGCTGAGCGAGCTGTACGCCCGCTATCAGCGGCCGCTCTTTATCGCTGAAACCGGAATCGAGGGCCGGCGCCGCCCCGCCTGGCTGCGACACATTTGCAGCGCCACGGAAGAAGCGCTTGAGGCAGGCGTGCCGGTCGAGGGCATCTGCCTTTACCCCATCGTCGACTACCCCGGCTGGGCCGACGACCGGCACTGCAAGGTTGGCTTGTTCGGCTTTGCCGATCGCCGAAACCGCCGTCCCATTTACCATCCGCTGGCGCGCGAACTCGCCCGCCAGCAGCTTAGATTTCAAACAGCGCAGGTCACCGGCGGCGTCTCGGGCGCCGCGGCGTCGTAACATGTGCAAACGCCTGGGGCCGCTGCGGCCTTGTGATAGTCTTCAGTTGTCAGTTCTTATATCAGTTCGTAGTTCTTAGTTATTAGTTTTTAGTGATGGGAACGGGGACGCATCATGAGAGCGGGGACGCACACATGAGAACGGAATGCAGGACGCAGCTAGTCCCTGAACAAGCGTGAAACGGCCATCTTTTCGCGGCGGGAGCGCAAGAAACACTCGAAATGCCTGCGTTTTACGCTATAACGAGCAGAGTCAAACGAACTACATCGTTAACGCACGGAGGCATTTCGAGTGAGCACCAATAGATACCAAAAGCTGAGTAACCGCAAGCGCCGCATTCAGTATCGCCTGCGCGAGCGTACGTGGGCTCCGCAGGACCAGCCCATGTTCCGCGCCCGCAGTATGTCAGTTATCACTTAAACCCCGCCACCGATTATCACTTCAAAAGCAGCCATTCTGAGGAACACGCACCGGATCGCGTAGGTTGGCCGGCCGGTTGGCTGGAGGACCTCGCGAGATGGCGAACTGGC
>JAGPEO010000399.1 GCA_018056925.1 Phycisphaerae bacterium | reverse complement strand
CATCAACGTCTCCAGCACGCAGGTGCAATATTTGCTCAGCGGGTTGTTCAACGAACGCACCGGAAAGGGCTACCTTGCCAATACCGGAGAAGATGCCCAGAAGACGGCCGTTATCCGGGCCCAGTCCGCCTGTGCCGAGTTCTTCGAGAACCTGCGTGATTGGCAGCGCCGTTACGCGCGTTCCAACGGCCGCCTGCTGGAACCGCCGCGAGTCAACAACGTGCTGACGCCGGCGCTGAACGAGCTGATAGAGACGCTCAAGCCGCTCAAGAAAGCGTTGCCGCGCGAGGAGGATCAGTACGAGTTGGGCATGTACCTCGACCGGGCGGCGTCGACGGCCGAATCCGTGGCCGCACTGCTCGAGCAGGCGCACGACGGGCATGTGTACTGGCTCGAGCACCAGGTGGGGCGTTCGCCGCGGACGTCGCTATGCGCGGCGCCGCTCGACCCGGGGCCGTTCTTGCGGAAAATGGTCTTCGATCGCGTGCAAAGCGCGGTTCTGACCAGTGCTACCCTGGCGACGCCGCCCGCGGCCGGCAGCGACGGCCAGGGGAGCTTCGATTACCTGCTAAGCCGCCTCGGTTCGCCGCCGGCCGACACGCTTCAACTCGGTTCACCGTTCGACTTCGAGCGGCAGGTGACGATTCACGTCGAGGCCGGCATGCCGGACCCGGCCGACAGCGCGACTTTCACGGAGGCAGCGGCGCGCGCCGTGGTTCACTATCTGCGCATGACGGAGGGTCGCGCGTTCGTGCTGTTTACAAGTTATCAGATGCTGAATCAGGTGGCCGAGAGCGTGCGGGCGGATCTGCAGGCCGATGGCTTTACCATCCTCGTGCAAGGCGAGTCGCTGCCGCGCACACAAATGCTGGAACAATTCCGGGCGCGGCCGCGGGCCGTGGTTTTCGGTACCGATAGTTTCTGGCAGGGGGTCGACGTAGTGGGCGAGGCACTCTCGAACGTCACGATTGTGAAGTTGCCCTTCGCGGTTCCCGACCGGCCCATGACGGAGGCGCGCATCGACCTGATCCGCCGCCGCGGCGGGCAGCCCTTCAGCGATTATCAGATACCCGAAGCCATTCTGAAATTTCGCCAAGGCTTCGGCCGGCTCATCCGCAGCAGGACGGACCGGGGCATCGTAGTGATTCTCGACCCGCGCGTCGTATCCAAGCCCTATGGCCGGCGTTTCCTGGAGAGCCTGCCGAAATGCCGGCTGGAAGTATCGCGCCAGCCGTGGTGATACTCCCACCTTGACCTCGCTCCAAGGCTCCCCAAGGATATGGGTAGGGATGGTAAGAACATTTCGTCGAGACCGTGGTCGCTGCGATTCGTGCGGCAAGCAGCCGCGGGTAGTGACGCGTATTGAAAGCGGGCAGCAGCTTTGCCGTACCTGCCTGCGCCGGCTGCGCACGCCGAAGGAGCGGAATCCGGACGCGCCGCCCAGTGATGAGTTGATTTGCGAGGCTTATCGGCTGGGGGTGAATTTTCCCGCCGGCGCGACGCACGGGCAGGTTTTGCGGATGGTGCGTCTGGCGCGGCGCTGGCTGCCGGTTACTGAAGAGTTCCTCAACGCGGATTTCGATCGCCTGGTGCGGTTCCAGGACGATGTGATCTCGTACGTCGCGGACGCGTGGGAGCAGATTACCGGCGTGCGTCCGGCGCAACCCGAGATACCCGGGCCGGAGCAACAAAGGTTCGCCGCGGTGTTGATTCTCAAACATCGACCGATGGCGTTGGCCATGCAGCGGGTGGAGATGCAGCGCCAGCGTTTTCGGCGGGAGTTGGAGGCTGAGCACGCCGCCACGGCCCCCGGGACTCCGTTCGACTGGGATGCGGTCAAACCGCCGATCGCGGAAGACGAAACTTACGCCCGCCTGGTACCCATCTTGCGCAGCGAGTGGAGCGAATATCTGCCGCATCGTCCGAGTCGTTTCGCCCGCTGGCTGCGCCGCCGGAAGGAGGGAGGCGGGGATGACGGTGAGCGAACTGAGCACGAGGGGGATTGAGCGAGGCGCGGGGGGGGGCGAGTGAGGAAGGCTAATGAGTCCGGAACAACGGATGGTGCGGGAGTTTCACGAGAAGTACAGCGCCCCGGTGCGAAGCACGCCCACGCTGATCAGCCCCAAGGACCGCCTGCGGCGCGCCCGGCTGATCTTCAGTGAGGCGGCCGAGTTCATTGAGGCGGCAGATAAGGAAGATTTGCCGGAAATGGTGGACGCGCTCGCGGATCTACTGGTGGTAGTGTACGGCGCGGCGCTTGAGCTGGGAGTTGACCTCGAGCCGGTCTTTGCCGAGGTGCATCGTTCCAACATGTCCAAGAACGGCGGTAAAGACGCCGGCGGCAAGATCCTCAAAGGGCCCGATTTCACTCCGCCCGACATAATCGGCGAACTGCGCAAGCAGGGTTACCGGCCGTAGGCTGGTTGATTCGGGGCTGAAGTACCCCCAGTACTGACGTCCATAAAAGCGGCGGGAGGACGAAGCCCGGCTGATCCGCACCGGCTTCGCCCTCCCACGCAACGCTATCTGGAGTTTTTCGGCAGCCCGCGCGATGGACGCGCTGCTGACTACCGAATCACCTTCCGAATCGCAGCTTCAAGCTGCCCGGGCTCGATTTCCTCCAGCTCGTAGCTGACACGCACCGTCGGCTTGTTGATTTTCAGCACGCGCCGCAAGTCGATCGGCGTACCGATCAGGACAACGTCGCAATCGACCGCATTGATCGTCTGCTCCAGCTCCTGGATCTGCTTGCGCCCGTAGCCCATGGCCGGCAGAATGTCCGTCAGGTGCCGGTATTTCTCGAACGTGCCCTTGATTGAGCCGACCGCGTGCGGGCGCGGGTCGACGACGGCCGCCGCGCCGTTCTGTCGCGCCGCGACGTGCGCCG
>JAGPEO010000079.1 GCA_018056925.1 Phycisphaerae bacterium | reverse complement strand
GGAGGTCCATTCGCGGGGCAAGCGTCCAGGCGCGCGAACTGACACCTGACCGCTGAAACCGAGAGCGCCAATGTCGAACATCGAACTACTGCTTGTGGCCGGCGTCCTGATTCCGCTGGGCGGCTTTGTGCTGCTGGCGCTATTCGGCAGCCGGCTGGGCAAGCCGCTGGCGGGCTGGGTGGCGGTCGCGGCAATCGCGACGAGCTGCTGCCTCAGTACGGCGGCGCTGGTGCAGTGGCAAGGAATGGATTCCGCGGCCCGCTTGGCGGCGCGAACCGGACCCTACCTGTGGGCGCACCTGGGCGGCGTCCCGCTCACCTTCGGCGTCAACCTCGACAGCCTGACGCTGATCATGTTCTTCATGGTCAGTTTCATCTCGACCTGGATTTTCGTGTTCAGCGTCGGCTACATGGCCGGCCACAGTGACGAAATCGACAAGGTCAGCAAGTTCCACCGCTTCTTCACCTACCTCTGCCTGTTCTGCTTCAGCATGCTGCTGCTGGTCATCGCCGACAGCCTGCTGCTGCTGTTCATCGCGTGGGAACTGGTAGGCCTGTGCTCGTACCTGCTGATCGGCTTCTATTTCCACAAGAAGAGCGCCAGCAACGCTGCGATAAAGGCGTTTGTCACTAACCGCGTGGGTGATTTCGCCTTTATTATCGGGATCAGCCTGGTTTATCTGTTCCTGCACAATCTTTCGCTCAAGGGCGCGGCCGAGGCCTTCCATCAGCAATGGGAAATCGGCGGCCCGCTGTTCACCAAGACGTTCCTGGGCCTGAACCTGGCGACCTGGATGGGCATGCTGCTCTTCTGCGGCGCGATTGGCAAAAGCGCCCAATTCCCGCTGCACGTGTGGTTGCCGGATGCGATGGAAGGCCCGACGCCCGTCTCGGCGTTGATCCACGCGGCAACAATGGTGGCCGCCGGCGTCTATCTGACGGCCCGCATCTTCGTGCTGCTGACGCCCGAAGCGCAGCTCTTCGTCGCGATCATCGGCTGCATAACCCTGACACTGGCTGCCCTGGTCGCCATCGTGCAAACCGACATCAAGAAGGTGCTGGCATACAGCACCATCAGCCAGCTCGGCTACATGATGCTCGGTATGGGCGTGGGCGCCTGGATCGCGGCCCTCTTCCACCTGCTGACGCACGCCTTCTTCAAGGCCCTGATGTTCCTCGGCTCCGGCCAGGTCATCGAAGGCACGCACCACGAGCAGGACATCCGCAGATTCGGCGGCCTGCGCCGCAAGATGCCGGTGACCTGCTGGACCTTCTTCATCGGCGTGCTAGCGATTTCCGGCGCCGGCATCCCGATGCTGCACTTTGGCCTCGGCGGCTACTTCAGCAAGGATGAAATTCTCGCCGTCGCGTGGCACCGGGCGTTCGGACGCGAACACGCGCTGCATGAGGAACACTCAAGAGCGGAGCCGGGGCATGTCACCCCGGAGTACGCCACTGCGGTTCAGTCGTGGCAAATGCAGCCCGCGGCGCAGGTGAAGCTGGCTGCGTATACAGAGCCGGGCGCCGCGCCCGGTGAACCCGCCGGCATCTCTTTCGGAGCCGCCCCAGTTCACGTTCGTCCCGCTGCGCACGTTGAGAAAGCCGGTCCGGACTGGCTCTGGGTGCTGCTCTTCGTCGTACCGGTTGCGATGGCGTATATCACGCCCTTCTACATGATGCGCGTCTGGTGGCTGACCTTCATGGGCAAGCCGCGCGACCAGCACGTGCACGAGCACGCACACGAAAGTGCCCTCATGTACGTGCCGCTGATCGTCTTGGCTATCGGCACCGTCTTCGCCAGCTATTGGCTTTTCCGCCCGATGGTGGCCGAGGCGATCCCGCAGCCGTTCCTGACCGCGGCGTTCGACGGCGTCGCCGCCAACGCGGCAAGTGCGCACGGTGCACTGATCGACCATGACGCGCACGCCGCTATGGCCAGAATCGTCGGCTTTGCCTTCTTGTTCGCGTTCGCGTTTGCGATCGCCATGTACTGGCAAGGCCTGACGTTCGCCGGCCGCATCGCCGGCGGCCTGCGCCCGCTGCACACGCTCTTAGTGAAGAAATTCTACTTCGACGAAGCCTACGGTCTGGTGCTGATCGGCGGCACCATGGCCCTCAAAGGCCTCGCGTACGCGTTCGACAAATACGTCGTGGACGGCCTGGTCAACCTGTCGGCCTGGGTCACCGAGCGTATCTCACGCTTCAGCGGCGTGGTGCTCGACGCCGGCCTGGTCGACGGCCTGGTCAACCTGGTCGGCCGCGGAACATACGGCATCGGCGGCGTCGTGCGGGCGCCGCAGTCCGGCAGGATTCGGAATTACGTCCTCTATGCGGCCGGCGGCGTAGCGCTGGTCGCGATCAGCATGGCCCTCTGGGCATGCAGAGGTAGTTAGGAAGAAGTTGTTAGTTGTTAGTTATTAGTATTGGCGGTCGGATGATTGTGGCGATCGGACGATTTTCTCAATACTAACGACTAATAACTAATCACTTTTGAGAACGAGGAACCATCCGTGGAATACGGCAACCTCCTGAACTGGATCATCTTCATCCCAACCATCGCGGCCGTCTTGTGCCTGATCGTACCCAACACGCGGGCCGTTAAAGTGCTGGCCGTGCTGGGCAGCGGCCTGACGCTGTTGCTGTCGCTATCGCTCTTCGGCCACTTCGCCTGGTGGAGCGGCGAGGGGCCCGGCGAGATCTTCGGCAGCGGCTACGGCCAGAAGCTGTACGAGGTCACGAAGCTGACGTGGATCAACCTCGGCAGCGGCGACAGCAAGTCCGCCATCGAGTACTTCGTCGGTGTGGACGGCCTGAGCTTTCCGCTGATTATCCTGACGACCGTCGTCAGCTTCCTGGCCTGCCTGGCAAGCTGGAACATAGAGCACTGGAAGATCAACAAGGGCATCCGCGGCTACTTCACGCTGTTCCTGCTGCTCGAAACCGGCATGCTGGGCGTGTTCTGCGCGCTGGACTTCTTCCTGTTCTACATCTTCTGGGAAGTGATGCTCCTGCCGATGTACTTCCTCATCGGCGTCTGGGGCGGCCCGCGCAAGGAATACGCCGCGATCAAGTTCTTCATCTACACCTTGGTCGGCAGCGTGCTGATGCTGGTCGTCCTGCTGGCGTTCTACTTCTACGCCCCGGCCGGCATGCGCACCTTCAACCTGATCGAGATGGCCAATAATTCGGCCATTCAGTCGGCCTTCGGCAGCGCCACGTTCATGGGGCTGCGCTTCGCCCCCTTCATGTTCGTGCTGCTGTACATCGGCTTCGCCATCAAGGTGCCGGTGTTCCCGTTCCATACGTGGTTGCCCGACGCCCACGTCGAGGCCCCCACCCCGATCAGCATGATCCTGGCGGGCGTGCTGCTGAAGATGGGCGCCTACGGCCTGATGCGTATCAGCTACCCGATCCTGCCGCAGGCCGGCGTCTGGGCGGCATACGGTTTGGCCCTGCTTGGTGTAATCAACATCATTTACGGCGCCTTGTGCGCCATGGCGCAAACCGACTTCAAGCGCCTGGTCGCGTACAGCTCGATCAGTCACATGGGCTATGTTTTGCTCGGCCTGGCCATCATGACGCCCGGCGGCTGGGAAGGCGCGATGTTCCAAGTCATCGCCCACGGCATTTCCAGCCCGATGTGCTTCTTCCTGGTCGGCGTCATTTACGACCGCGCTCACCATCGCGAGATCAACCGCTTCGGCGGCCTGTGGCTGAGCATGCCCGTTTACGGCTCGCTGGCAACGCTCGGCTTCTTCGCCTCGCTCGGCCTGCCGGCGTTGTGCGGCTTCATCGGCGAATTCTGGGTGCTGGTGGCGACCTTCTCGGCCAGCCAGTGGACCTGGGCCAAGCCAGTGGCGGTAGTGGCCGCGACGGGCGTGGTTCTGACGGCCTGCTACATCCTGTGGATGATACAGCGCGTCTACCTTGGCCCGCGCCGCCCGGAATACGAGGGTTACCCGGACGCCTCGGCCCGCGAAATCGCGGTGCTGGTACCGTTCGCGGCCCTGGCGATTCTGCTGGGCATCCTGCCGCAGCAGAGCCTCTTTAACTTCATGAACGGCACATTGAACCAGATAACGGAACTCTTCGCCCGGCACGGCGGAACGATCGTCAGCGCCATGAACCACTTGCCGTAAGGAATGCAGCCGCAGAAAGACAGACCCGGAGTCGGATAACGCAATGAACCTATTACTTGCGAATGCCTGGTTGCCGACGTTCAGCGACTTGCGGCTGTTCAGCCCTGAGCTGGTGTTAGTCGCGGCCATCGCGGCGTTGCTGCTGGCGCCGCTCTTCCTTGGGCGCAGCGCTTACGTCGCCGCCCTGATCGCCATGGCCGGCGCGTTCGCCGGACTGTTGGCTACCGGCCAGGTGGCGGTGAGCGTCGCCGCCGCGGGTCAGGCGGACATGGCCGCGCCCGGCGCCTACCCCATGCTGATCGCCGATGGCTTCAGCGTCTTCTTCAAGCTTTTCCTGCTGCTTTTGCTGGTGCTGGTGATCTGGCTTTGGACCGTCGGCGCGAGCAGCCGGGAGATGAACGCCTACGAGCGAGCGCCGCGCGCCGGCTGGCCCGGTCAGCCGGATGTTCCGGGCGCCATCGGCTCGCCCGAGTTCTTCGTACTGCTTCTGGCCAGCGCGCTGGGCATGATGCTCATGGTCGGCACGCTGAATCTCCTGGTCATGATCGTTGCCATGGAGACCGCTTCGTTGCCGAGCTACGCCATGGCTGCCAGCAACCGCCGCTCGCGACTGGGCGCCGAAGCCGGACTGAAATACGTGATGTTCGGCGCGGCGGCCGCAGCCATCATGGTTTATGGCGTATCGTTGCTCTACGGGCAATTCGGAACGTTCGATCTAGGCCGCATCGCCGAGCAGACTGCCGGCGGGGTTGCCGATGCCGAGGCCGGTGCGGGGCCAGCGCTACCAGTGTTCTGGCTGGGTCTGGCGGCAATCGGCGCGGGTGTCGCGTTCAAGATCGCCGCCTTCCCGATGCACTACTGGTGCCCGGACGTTTTCGAAGGCGCGCCGGTCGAGGTCACCACCTGGCTCAGCATCGCCAGCAAGGCCGCAGGCTTGGGGCTGTTGCTGCGAATCGTTACTACGTTCGGCAGCGGCTTCGACCAGCCGCAACATTTGCTGCAGCCGTTGGCGCTGGCGGTGGGCGTCCTCGCGGCCATCACCTGCACCATCGGCAATCTGGCGGCGCTGCGGCAGGAGAGCGTTAAGCGCATACTGGCATACTCCTCGATCGCACACGCCGGCTACATGATGATGGCCGCCGCGATTATCGTCGGCGGGACGACCCTGGCCGCCGAGGGCGTGAACATCGCAGTCGCGGCCGTGATTTCCTACCTTTTCGTGTACGTCATCATGAACGTCGGCGCTTTCGGTGCGACGGCCTTGGTGGCCTGGCATTGTGGCAGCGACCACCTGTCCGCGTTCACCGGCCTGGGGCGGCGCGCGCCGTGGCTGGCGCTGCCCATGGCGATCTGCCTCTTCTCACTGGTTGGACTGCCGCCGCTGGGCGGTTTTGCGGCCAAGTGGTTCCTGCTGGTGGCGCTCGGGCGCAGCGCCGCGGCCCAGCCGTGGCTGTGGGTCCTGGTGGGAGTGGCGGTGCTGAATACCGCCATCAGTCTGTACTACTACGTGCGGATCATCCGCCAGATGTACCTGACCGACGACGCGGCCCAACCGAAGTTGCGGCTGCCAATCGGCGGCCTGGCAATTATCAACGCCTGCGCGATCATGCTATTGCTGCTCGGGACGTGGTGGTTCAGCGGACTAGGCGACCGGGGCCAGAAGCTGGGCGCAAACCTGTACGAACCAATCGCCACCCGCGTGCAACAGCCGCCCATGGCGCAGGCACAGGCCGGCGTGCCGGCCCAGCCGTAAGTGCGTAATCAACGCCCCCTGACTTAGCTTGGTAGGTCCCAATACCGCCACGTGCGGGCGCAACTCCAGTCGCTCGCCTCGGAAATCTCGAGGGCCTTGCCCGTTTCGGGCGTACTCAGCCCCGCGAAGGACCGGCATTAGATCACGCGCAACTTGCGTTCGCCGTTGCGCTCCGTGATTTCGGCCAACCGCTCCAGTGCCTGATCGATATCGAGGATCGGCGCGGCCGCGTCAGCGCCGAGCACCGGCTGTAAGTCGTTCATGGAACAAGACTTGCGCGCCAGAGTGGCGGCGACGCAGGCATTCGGCTCCAGTTCGTCGGTGTGGGCGCATTTTTTTTTGGGAAATTCTCAATTAGTCCTGAGGGGTTTCGGGGGCATCTGACGGATTCATTGCTGAATGGAGCGCTTGCCTGCCTGTCTGCGACGGCCGTGCACGGTGCACGGCGGCGGCGGGCGGCGCAGCGCTCCAGCACATACCCGAACGAGAGAGAAAGCGAGGGTCAAGTCATGAATCAACGAAGAACGTGGGTTATGGCGTTGCTTTGCGGCGTCGGTGTGTTTGTTCTTGCCGGAGGCTGCCCGATGCAGACTGAGCCCGAGCCCGAACCGGAGAAGACGGCCCCCACTCCCACTTATCAGGTGGAAGTGGCCGTCGCCGGTCAGGGCACGGTGATATTGGAGCCGGCCGGAGGCACGTATGAGGAAGGGACGGTCGTCACCATTACGGCCGCGCCGGCGGAGGGATATGTCTTTCAGGGCTGGAGCGGAGATGCGAGCGGCGAGGAGCCAACGGTGACGTTGGCCGTATACGGCGACAAAACCGTAACTGCCACGTTCATCGTGGACACCATGGCAGGGACATACACCGGCGTTGCAAAGGCAACTTTTGGCGACACGTCCTGGAACCCCAAGGTCGAAGCGGTGTTTGACGAGACGAACAAGTTGACCAGTTTCACATATCATTACTTCGACGGCACCAGCGAGACTATGCCATTCGGCGACTACAGCGGATGGCCGCGCAGGGAGGGTGAGACTCGAGAGATAGTAGAACTCGAATGGCGGGAGACTATTAAATGCAATAGTATTGACGCTACGCCCACCAGCTTCATGTACGATGCGTTTGGGGTGCTCCAGGACCGCGAAGAGGGCTACGACTATGGAGGTACTCGGTACAGCTTCAACCTGAGTAGAGACGGGAATACGATTACTGGCACGTTTATCTACAACATAGAGAAATTGGGCTGGCCATCGATTCCGAGTCTGACACTGGAAGACATAAAGCTGACACGGCAATAGGGCGCTGGCACCTCGGAAACCCCGGCCACCAGCGCCGGGCCGCCCGAGCGTGCGCTGGCGTCCCCGGCGGCGGATGGCGTGGTCGACGGGCGGAGGGTTGCGTGGCAGGTTGCGTCGGAGCCTGAAGGCTTGCCGGCCTGGTGCTCGCCTGCCACGCCTCCAGTTCGCCCCGCCACTTGGCCGCTTGCGCGTCATGACCCTGGTCCGGCGCGGCCGCGTGCCAAGCCTCATACAAGCCGACCAGATGCGCGGCCACCGCGCCCGCTTCGCGCTGAAAGGCGGGACCCAACCTGTCCCGCAGTTCGGCATACGCCGCCAGCAGCAGCGACTCGGCTTCCACCAGCGCCCCGCGCTGCCTCAGGGCCTCGCCCAGCAGGCTCTTCATGAAAGCCGCGTCCCGGCTTTGAGTGCGGTCGATGCTGGCCAGCGCCTTGCGGGCCAGCGTTTCCGCGGCTGCGAGTTCGCCCTGCTCAATGCGGGCCCGCACCAGCTTGCAGGCAAGTTTCCATAGATCGTCGCTGTAGCCGCGCACAAGCGCGACGTTCGAGACTGCCTGGAGCTTACCGAGCACCTGGTGGAATACGGTTTCGGCTTCGTCCAAGCGGCCCTGGGCCAGGCGTATGCAGCCGATTCTGGCGGGCAAGACCAATGCATACGGGTCGCGCTCCCCGTATACGCTGACGCGGTGCGACAAGGCGGCGGCTAAGTGCTGCTCGGCCAGGTCGTAGCGCCCCAGCTCCGTGTACATATCGCCGGCAGCCAGTCTCATAGTCGCCGCCGCGTCGGACTCCAGCCGGCCGAGCCAGTTCTCGTAATCGGCGCACCATTCGACAGCTTGCTCGGATTGTCCCGTTCTGCAGTACAGCCGCACCAGCCAGCGAATCAGCTCCAGCACCTGCCGTGCCTCGGGACTTGGGTTGCTCACCCCCTCATCATAGGCCGCCAGCGCGGAGGATTCGGCCGCGCCGAAAGCACCAGCCGCGAAATGGCAGGCCGCGATAACTCGCAAAAGACTGACGCGCGCAGCGTGCCCGCTCGGCAGGTTTTCCCGGCAAATATCCAGACACGCCTGCCACACACCCACCTCGTCGCCACAACTGTATTTCGCAGACCAGTGGGTCGGCCCTCGTTCAAGGTACTGAGCAGTCCGGGTGAACGCGGCTCCACTTCCCTGATGGCGCGCTCGCTCGATTACCTCCAACCACAGTTCGGCGACCTCTTTTCCACGGCCCTGCATATACAGCAGATGCGAAAGGGGCTCCAGCGTCGCAAAGGGCCACCGCCCCTGGCGGCAGTCCATATTCAGGGCTTCGTTGTACAGCTCCTCGGCCTCCGAATCGCGGCCCTGCGCGGCGAGGAACTCCGCCATCGCGCGCAGGCACGGAGGCGTTTCGCCTTTGTCGCCCATGAGCTTGCGGCTCATCTCCAGCGCCGTGCGATACGCGGCCTCGGCCTCGTCGTCCCGGTCCTGTCTCCAAAGCACGTTTGCCAGGTGCCGCAACTCGTTCACGATTGCACGATGCTCAGGCCCATAGCGCTGCCGTGAGAGCGCGAGCGCCTCGCGCAGCAGAATCTCGGCCTCGCGATAACGCATCTGATCGCCCAGCGAATGGGCCAGTAACTCCAGGCAGCGCGTCGTCCGCGGGTGGCCGTCGCCCAGGGTCTTCCGGTAGATGCCCAGCGCTTCGCGCATGTAGCGTTCGCGCTCGCTCGGTGCGCCGTAATAGTCCCCAATGATCGTCCCGAGCAGCGTCAGCGCCGCCGCCACATCCGCGTGTTCACTGCCGAGCAGTTCGCGCCGCAGTTCGAGCGCTTCCCGCACCAGCGGCTCGGCCTGCGGGTGCCGTCCCTGCTCGTACAGCGCCCGCGCCAGCGTCATCAGGCCGTCGGCGTACTCGACACTCGCCGTTCCCGATAACCGGCGGCTCATCTCCAGGGCGTCGCGCGCCACCTGTTCCGCCTCGGCCAGCTTCGAATCCATCACCAGCAATGCACTGAGATCGCGCATACCGCGCGCCACGTCGGCGTGTCCGCCCGGATGCAACCCCCGCTGCAGCTCCAAAGTTCGACGCAAGTGCTCACTCGCCTCGGCATACGCGCCCAGCGACTGACACACCAGGCCCACATTCCTCCGCAGTTCGGCCTCCAGTTCCGGCTGCTCGTGCAGGTCACCGGCCGCCAGCCTCTCGGCCACCGCCTCCACCCACTCGCGCATCTTCAGATCGCGATCAGCGCCGGCCTGATCCAGATTCACTGTCGTCAGGCCATCCTGAAGAAAACGCAGCACCGCTTCGGCCCGATCCGCGGCGCGCTTCGCCTCGGCCGCGTTGGCTTCGGCAACCTTTTTCTGCACACTCTCTGCGTCGCGGGCTGCGTTCGCCTGAACCAACCCGACCGCCGTCCCGATTACCCCGGCCGCCAGCGCTACCAGCACGCACGCGGCCGCTATGACCGCCGCCCGATTCCGCCGCACGAATTTCCGGAATACATATGCCGCACTCGGCGGCCCGGCGCTCACGGGCTCATTCGCCAGGTGCCGCCGAATGTCCTCGCCCAGCGCCTGGGCGGTGGCGTAACGCCGCCCGCGCTCCTTTTCCAGGCATTTCATCACGATCCAGTCAAGATCCCCGCGCAGCCGGCGGATCAGCGTGCGGGTTTCAGACTTGCGCTTGCGGGCCGCAGCCGCCGTGTCGCCGTCAGTCTGCACCTGGCTCAGTCGCGTACTGGGCTTGGGCGGCTCCTGCTCACGAATCGCGCGCTGCAGGGCCGCATATCCGGCCGCCCGCAACCGGCGCGCGTCAAACGGCAGCAGTCCCGTAAGCAATTCGTACAAGACCACACCCAGCGAGTAAATGTCACTGCAAGTGTCGACGTCCTGGGCGGAGCCCTCCGCCTGCTCCGGGCTCATGTATTCCGGTGTGCCGATCAGTTGGCCGCGCTGTGTGAACACCGTCTTTTCTGTGAGCCGCTGATCCGTCGCCTTGGCAATGCCGAAGTCAATGATCTTTGGCCTGGCCGCGCCGCCGGCATACTCCACCAGAATATTACTGGGCTTCAGATCGCGATGAATGATCCCCTTCTGGTGCGCATGCTGCACGGCTTCGCAAACCTGCATGAACAGCCGCAAGCGCTCTTCGAGCGGAAGGCAGTGCCGGTCGCAGTGTTCGGTGATGGGCACGCCTTTGACATACTCCATGACGAAGTACGGCCGCCCGTCCGCCGTCGCGCCGGCATCGAACACGTGTGCCACATTCGGGTGATTCATCAGCGCCAAGGCCTGCCGCTCGGATTCAAAGCGGGCAATCACCTCGCGGGTATCCATGCCCGGCTTGATGAGCTTCACCGCCACTTGGCGGCGCACGGGTGCGGTCTGCTCCGCGCGGTAGACTACGCCAAACCCGCCCTCGCCCAGCTTCTCAATCAGCCGGTAGGGCCCGATGAACCGCGCTTCGCCCGTGAAACTCCAGGCCAGCGTTTCACCATCTACTATCAACGGTTGGGTCAGTCCCGCCACGGCCGGCGTTTCCAGCAAACCGCCGGCCGCATCGTGCGCCGCCAGCAACGACTCGACTTCGCAGCGCAGCGCCCGGTTGTTGCCGCACACGGACTCCAGGTACGCCCCGCGCTGCGCGCGCGGCAGTCGCAGCGCCTGGTGAAAAACGCTTTCGGCCGAGTCCGTGGGACCGTTATCCATGCAGCATTTCCCGTCCAGAACAATATCGCGGTTACAGACAGTGTAGTTCAAGCATTCTAGCAGGGCCGCGCCACCCAGCCTAGCCCAATCCTCGCGAACGTTCCTTTATGTATCGGGCAATATCCCCACCCCCCCCGGCAGTCCCCTAAAAATTGGCAACCGATGCGTTGAGTACTGGCGACCGGCGCTTTCGGCTAGTCCGTCAGGAACACCGCCGCCGAGACCACCGTCGTCCACAGGCCGTTCTTGTCCCCTTCGGCCGTCTGAACTACGGCGCGCGTCTGCACGATCTGCGCGCTCATCCTGTAGACTTCGCGACGGGCGTCGTAGTCCGCGTCGGGATCGAAATCGATCCCCAGCGTCGTCGCGAGCATGCTGGCCGCCATGTCCTCGACAAAGTCGGCCGTTTTCTTTTCGGTCATGCCAAAGCCGTGATGCTCCGAGATGTAGCCGAACTGCTCGCCTTTGGCCGGGACCGCCAAACCGATGCCGGCCGAGACGAGCCGGTTGGGTTCATTCGTCCGCTCTTCCGCCATGACCACGAAAACGATCTGCCCCGCGGTCAGGCGCGCCAGCCCAGCTTTGCGCGAAACGATCTTGCAGCCGGGCGGAAAAATGCTGGAAACTCTAACCAGGTTGAAGTGGGCGATACCCGCATCGCGCAGGGCCACCTCGAACGACTCCAAACTGTGACGATGCTTTCCCACCCCGCGTGTGAAGAACAGGTTCTTCGGAAGTATCAGCACCGGCATGCTCCTCTCTGGCGCCGCTTCCGGCGGACGGCGCCCGACACGTTGGTCGTCTCGGCACGGACGGAAAGCGCGGAATTATAAGATCTGACGAGCGGGAATCAATGCGTCGCGGCCGAGAAATTCGCCGGTTACCAGACCGCACCGTCTGCGACTGGCCGCGCCGCAATTCATTTTGAAAACTTTAGAGCGGTGGAGCCTGGGTCCGGCGCAGCCGCCGGAGCCCTGGAAAAGTTGGGAGCTGCTCCGCGGTGCATCCGCGGGGTGAAAGAAGCCCTTGCAGGGGCAAGGCCGGTGGCGCTGAGCGCTCGCCGGCCTTGTTCGTTGCGCGCCAGATTGCCCATAATGCACTTCGGCGTCCCTCGTGCCGCCCGGCGGTTTGTGCCATGCTGGGTGCCGGCGAACATCGATAACCTCAACGCCCCTGAGGTTCACCAGTGCCACGGCCTCGTGTGGAACAAACCTGCCAAAGGCTCGTGCTGATCGGCCCGCGCGGCAGCGGCAAGAGCACCGTCGGACGCCTACTCGCGCAAGCCCTGCGGTGGGACTTCGTCGACACCGACAGCCTGGTCGAAGTCGCGGCCGGCCGCAGTATTGCGGAGATATTCGCCTTCTCCGGCGAGCCGGCCTTTCGCAAATTGGAGACCGAAGCTCTCAAGCAGGCCCTCGCCCGGCAGCGCTGCGTTATTAGCGTCGGCGGCGGCGCCGTCGCGAGCCGCGAAAATCGCGCCCGCTTGGAAAACGCCGGGCTTTGCGTCTGCCTGATGGCCAGTGCCGAGGAGTTGCAGCGGCGGCTGGACGCCGATCCAGCCGGTCAATCCCGCCGGCCGCCGCTCACGCAGACTCCGGGTCTGGAAGAAATGCGCCAAGTACTTGCACAGCGGCGGCCTTTCTACGAGGCTTTGGCGCAACAAATGGTCGACACCGACGGCCGCACGCCACAGGACGTGGCCGGCGAGATATTGGCCCGTCTGAGTGCCTGGCCGGCCGTGACGGAAGGATGATGACGCTCGACCTGACGATGGGCATTTTTATCTGGCTGCTCGGGCTGTGCGTGGGCAGCTTCCTCAACGTCGTGATCTATCGCTGGCCGCGCGACCTCTCGATCCGCAGGCCTGCTCGCTCGTTCTGCCCGCACTGCGGCGCGGCCATCGCCTGGTACGACAACATTCCGGTCTTGAGCTGGCTTATGCTGGCCGCCCGTTGCCGTCATTGCCGCGCACCGATCTCCGTGCAGTACCCGCTGGTTGAAGCCGCTACCGGGCTCAC
>JAGPEO010000398.1 GCA_018056925.1 Phycisphaerae bacterium | reverse complement strand
CGATGGGACCGATGTTATCCAAGCCGAGATAGCCGCCGCTGAACACGTGTTTACCGGTACGGTCCTTGCGATTGACCCACCAGGTGAAGTTGATCAACAGCTTGTGAAAGACGCGCTCCAGGAAGGAGCGATCGCGCTGTCCGCGCTGCCCGGTAATTTTGTACACTCGCCAACAGGCCCACGCATGCACGGGCGGGTTGGCATCGTCGAGATTGAATTCATATGCCGGAAGCGCGCCGGACGGGTGCATGTACCATTCGCGCAGAAATAGGATCAATTGCTGCTTGGCGAAATGTGGATCCAGTTGCGCCAGCGGCAGCATGTGGAATGCCAGGTCCCAGGACGCGTAGTAGGGGAACTCCCATTTGTCGGGCACCGACACCACGTCGCGATTGAACATGTGCGTCCAATTGCGATTGCGGCCGTGCACGCGCGGAGGCGGGGGCGGCTGGAGCGGATCGCCTTCCAGCCAGTTGTGAACGACATAGTGGTAGAACTGCTTGGACCACAATAGCCCGGCATAGGCCTGGCGGCTGATGCGCTGTTCGTCTTCACTGGCCTTCTTGGGAATCACTTCCGCGTAATAAGCGTCGGCTTCCTTGACGCGCTGGGTGAAGATGCGCTCGAATTGCGGGCCGAAAGGCTGCGCCGGCCGCTCCTCTTCGTCGAACAGCCGCAATCGCAGCACTACCGTGCTATCCGGCGGAATCTCCAGCACGTAATATGCGGCCGCCTTGGTACCGGTCTGTTGCGGGTTTACCGCCCCAGTCTGGTTGTGGATCACGTACTGATGGAACGCGTCCTTCACGTAGGGGTTCTCGTTGGGCACCCGGTACAGTCGCTGTGTATTCGTCTCATTATCGGTGAAGAGGAAGCGGGGCCCTTCGCCATTTGGCGCCGGGCCGACGCGCAAGTGAAAGCGCCCCAGCGTCTCGTGATCGCACGTCAGCTCGCTCGGGCCGGTCAGTGCGATCCGCGGCTTGGGCCAGCACCCCTCGAACCCGCAGCCCCACGACCAGGTGTTGCGAAACCATAAAGTCGGCAACACGTGCAGCGCCGCTCGTTCCGGTCCGCGATTGCTCAGGCTGATCCGAATGAGTACATCATTTGGCGAGTTCTTGGCGTACTCGGCCAGAACGTCAAAGTAGCGCCGCTCGTCGAAGATGCCCGTATCCTGCAGCTCAAACTCGCGTTCATAGCGGTTGCGGCGACCGTTCTCGGCCACCAGTTGCTCGTACGGAAATTCGGCTTGCGGGTATTTATATAAAGCTTTGGCGTACGTATATGTCGGCGTTGCGTCGAGGTAGAAGTAGCATTCCTTGACGTCCTCGCCGTGATTGCCTTCGGGGTTCGTTAATCCGAACAGGCGTTCTTTCAAGATTGGATCGCGGCCATTCCATAGCGCTAGTGCAAAGCACAGGCGGCATTGCCGGTCGGTGAAGCCCAACAGCCCATCCTCGCCCCAGCGATAGGCCCGGCTGCGGGCGTGCTCGTGCGTGAAATAGCGCCACGGGTTGCCGGCGGCCGAGTAATCCTCGCGCGTGGTACCCCATTGGCGCTCGGCCAAGTATGGGCCCCAGCGCTTCCAATCCTTGTCACGGCGAGCATCCTCCGCCAGGCGCCGGACCTCGATATCCCCCGCAGTCTTGCGTGCCATAAAATTGCCTTTCTGTACTTCTGTATCGCGGGGTCATCCACTAATGGTAATTATTTGCTTAATGCCCGGCGTGAGCTTGACCAGGAACTCCGGGGCCGCCTCGATTGGATGGCGCCCGGTGATCAGCGCCGGCACGGTGTTCGGCCAGCGGCTGGTAAAGACGCCCAAGTCGCGGATGGCGGCTTCGAAGGCGCTGCGGTCAGCATTGACGGTGCCGAAGACAATCTGGTTCTTCAGCACCAGGTCGCGCATGATCAGGTTTCCCTCGACCGAAATCGGGCCCTTGCGCCCCGGCACGCCGGTGAACACGAAGACCGCATTCGTACCCAGGAAGGGCATCGCGTCGAATGCCAGGGTTGACGCGCCCGTGGCTTCAAAAATCAGGTCAATGTTACCAATGCGTCCGGGCAGAGCTTTCAGCGGGGTCTCCGGAGCCGCTATGAACTCTGCACCGATTGACTCCAGCAACTGCCCGATGCGCTGCGGGTCAAACACGCGTGAATACACACACGTCTTGAAGCCCGCCCGGCGGAGCGTCAGGGCGCCCAGCAAGCCGACCGGCCCCGCCCCCAAGACCAACGCCTGGTGACAATAGCCCGGTTCGCCCTGAGCCGGCTGCGGACAACCCCAGGGCAACCGTTGCTGCACCAGCAGGACCTGCGCCAACCCCTTTTCCGCGATTGTCAGCGGCTCGGTCAGGACGGCCACTTGCCGCAATTCCCGCGGCACCAGGTTCATGTACTTCTGATCATCGACCACGAACTCCGTCATGTACCCGTGCAGTTCCTTGATCCCGCGCTCCTTGTAACGCCCAGTAAAGCAGAAATCCGGCCGACCCGCGCGGCATGCCATACAATGCGGATCAGGACAAGGCCGGCGGACCATTAAGACCACCAGGTCGCCCGGCCGGAAGTTCTGCACTTGAGCGCCTACTTCAAGCACTTCGCCCAGCGACTCGTGACCGATGATCAGGTAGTCTTCGCCGGGAGGCGGTGTGCCGTATACAAAAGTGGCGATGTCACGGTCGGTTCCGCAAATACCGACTTCCAGCATGCGCAACTTGACTTCAGTTGGTGCGGCAATCTGCGGTTCGGGGTGCTCGATCAGCTTGATCTCGCGCGTCGCAGGGAAGACGGCCATGGCTTTCATCGCAGATACCTCGTTCTCACATCAGTATTTGCCACTTCACGCTCCGCATACGTCGGCCGTCCGGCCCAGGCAGTGTTCTTCCAGGGCGCGCACCTTCGCCAG
>JAGPEO010000397.1 GCA_018056925.1 Phycisphaerae bacterium | reverse complement strand
TTCGCCAATCGGCGGCTGCTGACGCGGGTCGTGGAATTGCTCGCGTCCAGCGGCCTGAAAGTGCTATATCATCGCAGTGTGCCCAGCGGCGATGGTGGCCTGGCGCTTGGGCAGGCCATCGTGGCGGCCTGGAAAACCGCGGAGAACAGTTGATGTGCCTGGCAGTGCCCGCACAAGTAATCGAGAAAACGGGCGACGATGCCGTCGTCGATCTTCAGGGAAACCGCCTGCGGATCAGCACCGCCCTGACGCCGGAGGTCGGCATCGGCGACTGGGTCCTGGTTCACGCCGGGTTCTCCATCACGCACCTGAGCGAGGCGGACGCACGCGAGACTTGGGACTACCTCCGCCAAGCGCTGGGTGATGCCCTGACCGAAGCCGGCGGAGAGCCGGCCGGGGGCGAACCCGCCCTGTTACCGCCGAATCGCCCGCAAGACGAGACCGGCAGATGAGCGCAAGCGTTCCTGAGCTGTGTGACGAACTCCGCGGCCTCTGTCAACGCGTCGGGCGGCGCATGCAGTTCATGGAAGTCTGCGGGACGCACACCGTCTCGATCTTTCGCAGCGGCGTCCGCTCGATGTTGCCGCCGAATCTGCGGCTGGTTAGCGGGCCGGGCTGCCCGGTCTGCGTTACGGCTCAGCGGCACATCGATGCCGCGATTGAGTTGGCGACGCGGCCCGAAGTGACCATCGCGACGTATGGCGACATGATCCGCGTGCCCGGGCGGCGCGGCAGTCTGGAGCGGCTGCGGGCCGGCGGGGCGGACGTGCGCGTGGTGAACTCCACAAAGACGGCGCTGCAACTGGCACGCGACAATCCTGCCCGGCAGGTCGTGTTTCTGGGGGTGGGCTTCGAAACGACGGCTCCGGCGACCGCGATTGCCGTACTGGAGGCCGCGCGCGACGGCCTCGAAAACTTCAGCGTTCTGATGTGCCACAAGCTGGTGATTCCGGCGATGCTGGCGTTGCTGTCTTCTGGGGACGTGCCGCTGGACGGCTTTCTCTGTCCCGGGCACGTAAGCGTGATCATCGGCGCGCGAGCGTACCAGCCGATCGTCGCGCAGCACCGCCGGCCGTGTGTGATCGCCGGCTTCGAGCCGGAGCAGATTCTGCGGGGATTGATCAACCTGGTGCGGCAGGTTGCCGAAGGCCGGGCAGAAGTGGAAAACGTATACGCGGCGGTAGTCTCGGAGCAGGGCAACGCCACGGCGCTGGGGCTGTTCGAGCGCGTGTTCGTGCCGGAGGACACGGCGTGGCGCGCGATCGGCGTGATTCCGCAGAGCGGGCAGGGGCTCGCGCCGGCTTATCGCCGGTTCGACGCGGTCGAGCGTTTCGGCCTGATGCTCGGCGAAGATGAGGACCATCCCGCGTGCCGCTGCGGCGAAGTCATTCAGGGCAAGACCGAGCCCGCGAACTGCGCCCTGTTCGGCACAGCCTGCACGCCGCTGCACCCGGTGGGGCCGTGCATGGTCAGCAGCGAGGGCACCTGCGCCGCGTGGTACAAGTACCACCGCCGGTAACGGCGTATGCCGTCACAGCGCAGAACTATACAGATTCCAAGCCAGCAGCCCATCAGTGTTTGAAGTGCCGCGTGCCGGTGAAAATCATCGCCACATTGCGCTCATTGCAGGCGTCAATGACCTGCTGATCATTCTTGCTTCCGCCGGGCTGAATCAAGGCAGTCACTCCGGAATCGATGAGAATGTCCGGCCCGTCGCGGAACGGGAAGAACGCATCTGACGCCGCCACGGCGCCTTTGAGCGCCTCGGCGTGACCATTTTCCTTCGCCAACCACGTGGCAATGCGGCAACTCATGACGCGGCTCATCTGACCGGCGCCATTGCCGAGCAACATGCCGTCGCGGCAGACGGTTATGGCATTGCTCTTGGTATGCTTGCAGATGAGCCACGCGAGCCGCAGATCCGCCAACTGGCTGTCAGTGGGCTGGCGCGTGGTGACGACTTTCCACTGCTCCTCATTGAGCCCAACCAGGTCACGCGTCTGCATCAGCATGCCGCCGGCGATGCGCTTGAACTCCATCGCGTCCGTATCGGGCGGGTTCGCCACATTTCCGACCAGCAACCGCACACGCTTGCCCCATTCTTTGCGTGTCCGAATGATCTGTACCGCATCTTCAGCAAAGGCCGGCGCCAGCCAGACCTCTACAAAGAACCCGCCCGCGCCGGCCGCCTTGCCCCATTGGGCGTAGGTCTGCATCACGGTTTCGGCGAAGGCGGCATCAACCTCAAAATTGACCGCAAGAATTCCCCCCATGGCCGCGTTCGGATCGCCCAAATAGGCCTTACGGTATGCCTCGATCGCATCCGGCCCGGCGGCAACGCCACAGGCGTTGGTGTGCTTGATAAAGCAGCAGGCCTTCATGCCAGGCATTGCCCGCGTCAGCTCAGCACAAAGGTCCGAAGCGGCCGCCGCATCTGCCATGTTGTTGTAGGACAGTTGCTCGCGGGAACTCACGTCCACAGGTTCGAAGTCGGTCGGCTGTACCCCTATACGATAGCCGGCGCCGCGCTGGTGGGGGTTCTCACCATAGCGAAAATCACTGAGCTTGTAGCCGATGAACCATGTTTCCTGCGCGAGCGGTTCTGTGTGCTTCAGACCATACCGGCGAGTGGCTTGGTCATCCAGGTACGACGCGATGGCCGAATCGTACTTTCGCGTGCAGTCAAAAACCCAGTACGCGAGGCTCGCCCTTAAATGCGACGCCCTCTCGCAATCATAGCTGCGCAGAAGGTCGAGTACTTTCTCATAGCTGACAGATGGTACGGGCCACACATGCTTGTGATTCTTCGCCGCCGCCCGCAGCAGACAGGGCCCGCCGATATCGATCATCTCAATCGCCTGCTCAAACGTGCAGTTCGGATCGGCGATGGTCTTCTCGAACGGGTAGAGGTTCACGACCACCA
>JAGPEO010000078.1:1445-13049 GCA_018056925.1 Phycisphaerae bacterium | reverse complement strand
CTGATGTTGATCGGCTCGGCCGCCGCGATCGCTGCGGCCCGCCTAGTCCGGCGCGCCCTCGAACCCCGCGCTTGATGTTCAATTAGACGAGAAAAATTGGAAGACTCGTCGTAAATGCCCTGTTTCACCTCGCCGGCGGACCCCTCAGGCGAGTATGGCGGGGCGGGTGCCTGCGATGGGCGCTGCCGTTGCGAGAGTTACGGTGAAAGTCGCGCCGTGGCCTAATTCGCTTTCCACCTCGATCTCGCCGCCCAGCAGGTGGGCCAGCTCGCGGGCGATTGCCAGGCCGAGCCCGGTTCCGTGGTGCTCGCGCGTCGGCGATTGGTCGATCTGCCGGAACTTCTCGAAGATCGTGGCGCGGTGTTCCGGGGCGATGCCGGGGCCCGTGTCGCTAACCTCCAGACGCACGTGCTCGTCGTCCAAGCGCCGCGCCGCCAGGCGCATCTGGCCGCCGGGCGGAGTGAACTTGATGGCGTTCGAGACGAGGTTGTACAGAATCTGCCGCAGCTTGCTCTGATCGCTCTGCAGCGTCGGCAGATCGTTATCAACCAGCAAGTCAAATTGCAGGCTCTTCTTTTCGGCCAGGGGCTTCATCAGAATCTGCATGCTCTCGCACAGCTCGGCCAGATTTACCGGCTCGACGCGCACCTCCATCTTGCCGGCTTCGATCTTGGCCAGGTCGAGCAGGTCGTTGATGATCTCCAGCAGAATGCGGCCGGAGATCAGGATGTTCTCAGCGTAGCGGGCGGCGCGCGAGCCCTCCTCCACGTGCGGCCCTTCGCGCAGGAGTTCGGCAAAGCCGATGATCGTGGTCAGCGGCGTACGCAGCTCGTGCGAGACATTGGCGAGGAACTCGCTCTTGACGCGATTGGCTTCGTACAGCGCGACGTTGGTTTCCGCCATCTGCCCCAGCTTCTCGTCCAGCAGCCGGTTGGCCTGCTGAAGCTCTTCCTGTGAGTCGCGCAAGCGTTCAAGCATGGTGTTAAGGTTGGCGGAAAGCTGCTCGAACTCATCGCCGCTCTGCACGTTCGAGCGCACCGTCAGATCGCCCTCAGTCACGCGGAGCGTCACCTGCCGCAGCTCGTGAATCGGCGACAAAATGAACCGCTGCGTAATCACATAGAAAACCAGCACGGCCAAAATGCCGGCCAGCCCGCCCGCCACCACCAGCACCACGCGATTCCAGAACACGCCCTCCGACCCCAGATCCGCCGGCAAATCCACAGTGATCAACCCCGCAAGCTGGTTTTCCTGAAACACGACGTTGTGCGCCTCATCGTGGCAGCTCATGCAGCGCTTCGTGGCCCGCACCGCGTGGGCGTAGTACAGCCGCCGGCCGTCCGGCTCGTCGACCGTCTCATAGACCGACGTCTGGTTCGGGTTGCGCGTGAACGCCTTCAACGCCGTGGCCACCAGCGGCATTTCTACCTGGGCCGCGATGAGCTCCGGATCGTTCTGCGCCAGCGGCAGCCGCACGAAGCGCACGTGCGCATCCTGCTTTTCCGGCAGCAAACCCTCATGGCTGTGCGGCCCGGACGCACGCGTGGCAGCGCCCGGCTGCGGCAGAACCAACTGGTAGTAATCGTCCGCGATGCGCTGGGCTTCGTGGAACGGCTGCTTGAGCACCAGCAGTTCCATCCAGTACCAGGGCACGGCCAGGGCCGCACCGATAATCAGCAGCACGGCCAGGCCGAAGAGGATGCGGTACTTGTTCGCCAGCGATATTCGCGGAAGCCGCATGCGTGTGCCGGTCCTGGTGAGAACAGGACGTCGGCCGGTCGCCCGCGATCAGGCCAGGGGCCGACGCTACGTGTCTCCGGTGGCGATAGTTAGCACGTACGCAGCGGCACTGCAACTGGGGGACGCTGAATCGGCGGCGCCGGGTATCGGACGAAAGACAAGGGGGCATGCCCGCGCTTACAGCTTGGGCATGGCACCCGCGGCACCCAGCGCCGTTTGCGCGCGCGGCGATGCTATGGCCTCAAACTTGCCGCGGGGCGTCATTTCGTTATCGTTTTCGAAGATTACCCGAGCCGCTTTCAGGAGCAGTTCATGCGCAAGGGAGCGTTCATGGTTGGTCTGTTGGTCGCCGGTCTGACGGCCGACGTTTTCGCGCAGGCAAAAACGAGTCTCGTCGATCGGCCGTCAATCAATCCGCCCAACGCGTTTCACATCGGAAATCGCGAGCCGCTCTGGCCCGTTCCGCTGGTGAAGTTGCCGATCGGGGCGATCGAGCCGCGCGGCTGGCTGCGCACCCAATTGCAGCTCGAAGCGGACGGCTTCTCCGGGCGCCTCACGGAGATCAGCGAGTTCCTTAAGAAGGAGAACAACGCCTGGCTGAGCCCCAGCGGCGAGGGGGAGCACGGTTGGGAGGAAGTCCCCTATTGGCTGCGGGGCTTCGGCGATTTGGGCTATGTGCTGCGTGACGAACGTATCATCACCGAAACGCGCCTCTGGCTGGAAGCCGTGCTGGCCGGCCAGCGTGAAGACGGCTACTTCGGACCGCGCGCCAACCTGACGCGCCTCGACGGCAAGCCCGACCTGTGGCCGAACATGATCATGCTCAACGCGCTCCAGTCGTATTACGAGTACAGCGGCGACGAGCGCGTCCTAAAGTTCATGACCAACTACTTCCGCTGGCAACTGGCCGTGCCGGAAGAAGACTTCCTGGTCACCTCATGGCAGCACCAGCGCGCTGCCGACAACCTCGACAGCGTATATTGGCTCTACAACCGCACCGGGGATGCCTGGTTGCTGGACCTGGCCGAGAAAATTCATCGCCGCACCGCGAATTGGACGGAGGCAGTGGCGAACTGGCACGGCGTGAACATCGCCCAGGCTTTCCGCGGTCCCGCCGTTTACTTTCAGCAGTCCTGCGACCTACAGCAGGTCCTGGCCGCTTGCGAGCGCTATGGCGAAGTGATGCTGACATACGGCCAGGTTCCCGGCGGCGGCTTTGCGGCCGACGAGAACTGCCGCCCCGGCTTCAGCGGCCCGCAGCAGGCGACGGAGACCTGCACCTGGGCCGAACTCATGCGGTCCTTCGAAAGCATGCTCAAAATCACGGCCGATCCGCTCTGGGCCGAACGTTGCGAGGAGATCGCGTTCAACTCGCTGCCGGCTTCCATGACGGCCGACCTCAAAGGATTGCACTATCTGACGGCGCCGAATCTGGCTGCCTGTGATTCGAAAGACCACGCCCCGGGCTTCGAAAACGGTGGCGACATGTTGTCCTTCGATCCGCACAAGTATCGCTGTTGCCAGCACAACGTCGGCCAGGCCTGGCCGTACTTTGCCGAGCATCTTTGGCTGGCGGCCTGCAATAACGGTTTGGCGGCGGTCATGTACGCGCCGTGCGTGGTCAAAGCCAAGGTGGGCGCGGGCGACGGAGCCGAGGTGACTATCACCGAGGAGACGCGTTATCCGTTTGATGATTCGGTCACCATGGTGTTCTCGACAGCGCAGGCTGCCAGGTTCCCGCTGTTCCTGCGAATCCCCAGTTGGTGCGAGGAGGCTGAGATAGAGGTCAACGGGGTTAGCGAGTGGCGGGGGGCCATCCGCCGCCCGGGCGCTTACGTCTGTGTCGAACGCGTCTGGTCAGATGGTGATCGCGTCGAGTTGCGGCTGCCGATGAAGACCAGAATTCGCAGGTGGCCGGCAAACGGCGATTCCGTCTCGATCGAACGCGGTCCGTTGACTTATGCGCTGAAGATCGGCGCCAAGCAGGTCCGCTCGGGCGGCACGGATGCCTGGCCGGCTTACGAACTGCTGCCAACCACGCCTTGGAATTACGGGTTGGTTCTCGACAAGCAAGAGCCGGCCGCATCATTCGAGCTGCTTACTAAAGACTGGGACGGGATACAGCAGCCGTTTGATGGAGATACCGCCCCGCTCGAGCTGCGGGCCCGCGCCGCCCGGATACCCGGCTGGCAACTGGACGAGCACGGCCTGGTCGGGAAACTGAGCCCCAGCCCGGTGAAATCGGACCAGCCGGTCGAGACGGTAACCCTGATCCCGATGGGCTGCGCGCGGCTGCGCATTGCGGCGTTCCCAACTATTGGAACAGACCCGGACGCACGTGAATGGGGCGATGCCCCGGCCGCATCCGGAGCCACTCCTCCGGCCGTAACTCCTACTGCATCCGCGCCTAATGCCGCACCGGCCGCAACTAATGCCGCACCGGCGGCAACTGATCCCGCGCGGTAGGAAACTCCCCGGGTGCCACTGCTTGAAGCCGCAGCTTCAAGCAATGAGATTCCAAGCCGCGGCGCCCGCAAGCACCAACGCTCGCAGGCAGAAGCGCCCTTATGCAACCGGGCGCTCTTCACCGCGGGCAAGCGCCGCAAATACCTGTTCCGCAAGCCTCTTCGGCAGCTCGTCGCGGTTCGCGGTAGTCACCTGCCACAACCGGACATCCGGCCGGCGCTTAACCTCAGCTATGAAGCCCGTGCCCGAAAGCGCCACGGTAGCCACAAGCGGCACGTTGCCGTTCAACAACTCGCGAACCGCCTGCACGAACCTGGCCGAGAAGCACTCCATCTTGCCGATTTCGTCGATCAGCAACACGTCCGCCCGGCGCTCCAACTCCGGCAATACGGTCCGCTCGAACGCCGCAACGTCCACCCCATAGCGCCCGACGCGGTGCGGGCTGTGCGTTTCCACGTGAGCGAGTACCGCAACCCGGCCGGAGAACGTGCTGACTTCAAAGCCCTGCCGCTGGCCGGCGATGCGAATTTCACCGGTGTAGAAACCGCCCACGGCCCGGCCCGCCAGAAGGTCGGCCAGGCGCCGGATGACGGTCGTTTTGCCAATACCCGGCCGGCCGGTCAGCAGAAGCGCTCTTGGCTCCAATCCCTCACCGCATCTGCATCGCCTGCTGCTGCAGTGCCTCGATGCGCTTTTCGATCGGCGGGTGCGTGCTGAAAAGCGACGAAGCGAGGCTGCCGGCCGACAGCGGCTCCGCGATATACAGCGCGTTGAACGCCGGCGGCGTATCCGTCGGAATGCGCTGATTGGCATTGCCCAGCCGCGCCAAGGCTGACGCCAGCTTGTTCGGGTTGCCGCACAGCTCGCCGCCGGCCGCATCCGCCGCGTATTCGCGCGAGCGGGAGATCGCGAGCTGGATGAGCATGGCCGCCAGCGGAGCCAGGATGATCATCAGCAGCGCCCCAATAGCGCCGAAGGGGTTCTCGCGATCGCGGCTGCCGCCGCCAAACATGAAAATGTAACCGACGTAGCTGATGACACCGGCCAGCGTGGCGGCGATGGTGCTGATGAGCACGTCGCGGTGCTTTACGTGCGCCAGCTCATGCGCCAGAACGCCCTCGATCTCGTCACGTGGGAAGTTCCGCAACATCCCCTCGGTTACCGCGACGGCTGCGTGCTGGGGGTTACGCCCCGTGGCGAAGGCGTTAGGCGCCGCTTGCGGCGAAACGTAGATGCGCGGCGTCGGTATGCCGGCCCGGGCTGACAGGTTCTCAACCATCGTGAACAGCCAGGGCACATCGTCGCGGCTGATTTCGCGCGCTCCCATCGCGGCGATCGCGATCTTATCGGAATAGAAATACGCCACCAGGTTCGTAATCCCGCCGAACGCCAGCCCGATGGCGACGCCCTGCGGACCGAGGAAGTAGTAGCCGACTGCCATGAAAAGCCCGATCAGGGCGGCCAGCAGAACACCGGTCTTGAAGTTATTGAGCATCGTCCCTTTCTCTCTCTGAGCCGGCCCCTCCGGTCCTGCCGCTTTGAAACCGAGCAGACAGCCTGGGCCCGGCTTGAACCAGCGGTAACACCAATCGGAATATTCTATCCCAGATACGGCTGTTTCGCAGCCCTGCCGCTAAGGCCGGGCTCGATTTACGTCCCTAGCGGCGACGTCTGCACGCGAATGTAGCGCGCGCCGGCGGGCGACAGGCGGCTTTCAAACAGCACGATCTCTTTTACCGTCATATCGACCGTCGGCAGCGCCGCCGTCCGTTCCAATACCTCGCGCATGGCGGCCGCGCCGGCCGGGCTCTTGCTGCGCCCGAGTGTGATGTGCGGCGTGAAAGCCCGGGTTTCGGCCTCGAAGCCCAGGGCGGTGAACTGCGGCTCAGCCAGCGATACCCAGCGGGCGCAGCTACCGGTGGGGTCTTCAATGCCGCACCATAACACGCGCGGGCTGCGGCGCGACGGGAAGCCGCCCAGCCCGGCCAAGCGAATTTGGAACGGTGCGATCTGGGCCGAGGTTTGCGCGACGATCTCGCACACTTGCTTCAGCCGGCCCTGGTCCACTTCGCCGAGAAACTTCAGCGTGACGTGGAGTTGGTCCTGGGTACACCAGCGCACGTCGGGTACGCGGCGCAGCTCCTGCAACAGCCGCACTAGCGGCCGGCGAAGCTCAGGAGCCAGGTCGACGGCAACGAAGCTGCGCATAAGACCTCGCTTTCGCCCCGGTTACGATGGCTGCTGCGCCTCCCATGGCACGCGCGGCGCATCTCCCCACAAGTTCGACAAATCGTAATAGTCGCGGTGCTCGGCGTCGAACAAGTGCAGCACAACATCAACGTAATCGGTCAAAATCCAGTGCGCCTCGCGCGAATCAGCGACGCGGAAAGGCGTGCGACCGATGGCGCGGGCGTGCTCTTCCACCAGATCCACCACGGCGTGCATCTGCCGCTCAGAGGTCCCCGTCCCGAGCACGAAATAGTCCGCGAACCCGCTCAGTCCGCGCAGATCGAGGACCTCCACCTCCACCGTCTTGTTCTCGGCCGCGATGCGCGCCACGGCGATCGCGAACTCGCGCGCCTCGGCGCTCGCCGCACTCTGTGGTTCTTCTTCTGGTTTTTCCACTTCGCTCATGCAGCTAATTGTACGGTCCAAACCCAATCCAGCAGCCGCGCGGCTTCCTTCTTGAAACGCGAAACTTGAAGCGCGCGTCAGCCGAGCGCCTTCACCACCGCATCTCCAATGGTGGCCGGGCTGTCGCTGACGGTGATACCGGCTGCCCGCAGAGCGGCGATCTTGGATTGCGCGGTGCCCTCACCACCGGAAATGATGGCGCCGGCGTGCCCCATGCGGCGCCCCGGCGGAGCGGTCTGGCCGGCGATAAACGCCACCACCGGTTTGCGCACGTGCTGCTTGATGTACTCAGCCGCTTTCTCCTCGTCCGTGCCGCCGATCTCGCCGATCATGACGATCCCGTGCGTGTCCGGGTCGGCGTTGAACATCTCGAGCAATTCGATGAAGTTCAGGCCCTTGACCGGATCGCCGCCGATGCCGATGCACGTCGTCTGCGCGATGCCGCGTTGCGTGCATTGCCAAACCGCCTCGTACGTCAGCGTGCCGCTGCGTGAGATCAGGCCGACGTTCCGCGTACCGCGCTCCACCGGCTTGTGAATGTAGCCCGGCATGATGCCGATCTTGCACTGCCCCGGCGTGATGATGCCCGGACAGTTCGGGCCGATCAGCCGCGTGCCCTTGTCGTCCAGGAACTTGCGGGCCTTGACCATGTCGAGCGTCGGCACGCCCTCGGTGATCAGCACCACCAGCCGAATGCCGGCGTCCGCCGCCTCCATGGCCGCCGCGGCCGCGTATGGCGCCGGGACGAAGATCATGGTCGCGTTGGCGCCGGTTTGGGCGACCGCCTCATAGACTGTGTTGAACACGGGCAGGCCGTGCTCGGAGGTCGTGCCGCCCTTGCCGGGCGTCACGCCGCCCACCACCTGCGTGCCGTACTCCAGGCACTGCCCGGTATGGAAAGCTCCCGCCTTTCCGGTGATCCCCTGACAAATCAGCCGCGTGTTCCGGTCGACCAAAATACTCATGCGCCAGGACCTCGATTCTCGCTTTAGTGTCTATCCTGCCGGACCGGTTTTCAGCCCGGCCGGTCATCTCTTCTGCCGCCACCTGTGGCGGGCGTTTTTGCGAACCGGCGATTATGGCAAAGGGCGGCGCGAAGCGAAAGCCGTCGCGGACGGTGTGCCGCTACATCGGCCTTCGCCAAGCCACCTCACTCACGATTTCTGGGATTCGCCCGGATCGAGCCCGAACGGGACGCCGCGCTGCAAGCAAGCGCACAAGCTCTCATAAACCGCGGCGATGCGCGCCCGGTCCGGCGCCGGCCCCAGGGCCCGCCCGATGCGCGTGGCCAGTGAGCCGTGCTGCATTACCGCCGCGAGCACCGTCCCAAATTCGGCCGGCAGCTCGGACGCCAGAGCCTGCTCAAAAAGGTGCCGCCATAACCGGCCGGCCGTGCAGCTCTTCTCATCGAGGCCGAAAATGCGCAGGTAGGCGGAATCCCGAATGACGGCGCGTTCCGCGTCGCGGATCGTGGCCAGCATGATCGCTTCCAGCGGCGCCACGTCCCAGCTCTTCTGCTGCCGCCAGTCGCTCCAGCGCTCGCTGACCAAGCCGCGCAGCACCGCGACGACCAAACCCAACAGCGCCAGGTCGACGGCCGGGCATTCCTGGATGTCCACGACGCGAATCTCGAATGTGTCGCGCACAAAACGGGCGATCGTGCCGCGGGCGTTGAGCCACTCGTCCTGCACCACGCCTTCCGGGTCAAGCGGCGCGATCGCCTCATACATCGCGGCCAGAATGCGCTCCCGGTATTCCTGCGGCGTAAAAACCGGCTCGGGAATAACGGCGCCGGCCACCAACGGCACGCGGCGCGAGTTGTTCCGGTAGTACTCCATGCGCGTATCAGCCCAGCCCGTGAAGCGTCCCTCAGCGACCGGTGAGCTGGCGGCCAGCGCCGGTAAGATCGGCAGAACCAGACGTATCGCAGCGTGCAGCCGGCCGAACTCCTCGTCGCCGGCGAACGGCAGGTTCAGATGCAGCGCCTGCACGTTGGCCCAGCCATGTCCGCGGCAATTGAAAATGCGGTCGAAGGTCGCGTAGACCGGGTTGTATTCGTGCGGCCAGAGGCGCGTCTCGGTATTCGGGTCCATCAGCGGGTGCATCGAGGTCGGCATGAGCTGCGCACCTTGTGGCGCGAGCATGCCGTTCATGGCCTGTATCTCGGCTTGAAACGCGGGGGCCAGGCCGGCCAGCGACGTGGCCGGATCGGTCGTCTTCAGCTCGATGACGTGCAGGACGAGTTCGTTCGACCAGGTGATCGGGCCGCGCTCCACGTCGGAGGCGAACTCGCCGCAGGCCTGGCGAATGAGTTCGTCGGCGACCGGCCGGACGCGCAGGTCGTCGCGCGCCACGATCATGTACTCCAGCTCGACGCCGTAGCGCTCGAAGAGGTGATAAGTTGTTTTCATCGGAAGTCCTGAAATTCGCCGGGCGGACGCCGCCTTGGCAGCCGGGCCTGACAGCGCTTATAGCTGCGCACCCGCCTCCTAGGCCCGGTCGTTCATGTTCTTGCGATGCTGAATGCGGCGCAGGAAGACCTGCATAACGCGGTCGTACAGCTCGTCGCCCATCAGGCGGTCCTCATAGCCCGCGTCGATATTGGGGTTATCGTTGATCTCGATGAGATAAACCTGGTTGCCGATCTGCTTAAGGTCTACGCCGTACAGGCCGTCGCCAATCAGCTTGGTGGCCCGCATGGCGGTGCTGAGCACCTGCGGCGGCACCTGCTCGGGCGGCACCGGCTCGACCTCCCCCGCGTCGTAGTCGCCGTTCTTGCCGGGCTTGATAATTTGCCAGTGATGGGGCGCCATGTGATATTTGCAGGCGAACAGCAACTGCCGATCGAGGACGGTGATGCGCCAATCAAACGGCGTCGGGATGAACTGCTGCGCGATGATCAAATCTGAGTCGGCCAGCAGACGGTCAACCGTGTCATTCAGCTCCTCTTCCGTGTCGACCTTCGTGACGCCCATGGAGAAAGAACTGTCCGGCTGTTTGAGGACGCACGGCAGGCCGATGTAGGGGCGGATGGCCTCACGGTTGTCCTTGTGGATGATGAGCGTTTTGGGACGCGGGATGCTGTGTTGGTCGAGCAGCTCGGCCAGGTAGACCTTGTTCGTGCATTTGGTGATCGAATCGGGGTCGTCGATGACCACCAGTCCTTCGGCCACCGCGCGGCGCGCGAAACGATAGGTGAAGTGATTCACCGCGGTCGTCTCACGGATGAACAGCGCGTCGAATTCACCGATGCGCCCGAAATCGTCGTTATCGATCAGCTCGACACTGAAGTGGGCGCGCTTGGCCGCGTCGACCAGCCGCTTCAGCGCCCGGCGGTTCGAAGGCGGCTTGGGATTGTCGGGGTTAACCAGGATGGCCAGGTCGAACAGCACGTCGCTCTTGCGCTGCGCGGGGTAGCGCTTCTGGGCAAAGAACTGGCGTGCCGCCTCGATGGCGAATTCCTTGTGCGCTTCGGGGATTTCGTTTGCCGCGAGCGGGCTGATGTTCCGCAAGCGCCAGCCGTCTTCCTCGTCGTGCACGAACTCGGCCTGCAGAAACGGCGCCTGGAACAGGCGAAACAGGTGCGCGCTGAGCGCATCATAGCGTTTGGCCAGGTTGCGCCCGAAGTAGATGCTGAGGGTGAAGGCGTGCGAGTGAATCGGCTTGAGGCTGGCTTGCAGCACGTCTTCCAGGTCATCCGAGGCCAGGCGGATGATGGTGCCCGACTTCATGTCCTGGATGGTCGTGATGTTCGGCAGCGGCTTGTGCCCGCGGGCCATCGCCAGCAGCGAAACGTAATAGCCGGTGCTTTGGTAACGGTACGAGCGGCAGAGGTTGAACACGCGCGCGTTGCGCAGCTCCGAGTAGACCGGGTCCGTCAAATACGCCCGGGCCGCGATGACTGATGCGCCCGGAATGTGCAGGGGCCAGGTCTTCGGATTGTCAACCACGATCAGTGGGAACACGGGTTTGCCCTTTATGAACGGGCGGTGGCTCGATGATAAGCAAGTTTGCGTCATACGTCAGTACACCCAGAAATACCGCGCCGAGCACGCGCTCGATGGACACGGCGTAATTTTGGCCCGGCCCAAGCGGATTCGGGTGCATCGGGTCAGCCACCAGAACCGTTCGCTTCCTTCTGTCATATCCATGGAAGACGACAAAATGCCCGGCTGGGTAACCACGGATGTCGTCTTCCTCGTCACGTGGTCCATATTCGCGCGGGCTGCGGTGCAGATAGGTCGTGCTCAGCCCCGTAATGACCGGAACGCCCCGCACCAGATAGCGCCGAATCAAGCGCGTCGTCAGGTCCTCAAACCGCACCGCACCGCCCAGGTCGAGGAATTCGAGGTACTTCTCCGTAGCCAACCGCAGCTTCTCAATCGCTTTCGCCTGGGCCTGCGCGATCAGCTTCTCACGCAGGTCCGTCGAGTTCGACCCGAACCAGGTCGGATCGAACATTTGCAGATTATACGTGTAAATCGTCGCGCGGTAGCCGCGCCGCAACGCATGACAGCCCAACATTACCGCCAGCGTGCCCCCGTCCGGCAGGTGGTCCACCTCCGCAATCACCGTCTCCAGCGGCAAAACGTCATCGTAATAGCGATAGACGGCGTGCAGGCACGTCGGACCGCAAGTGCGATCGTCCGGCTGTGGCAACATTAATAAGTCAAGTTGGCGATGCATTCAGCTTCGGCTGTCTAACTTTTGACAGCGGCCCCCAAAAGGGGACGTATTATCCGGCCTTCAGCCCGTCCAGTCCAG
>JAGPEO010000078.1:0-1345 GCA_018056925.1 Phycisphaerae bacterium | reverse complement strand
TTTCAATCCCCCAGCGCCCGCCGCCGCCGGAAAAACTCACGCAGCAACTCCGCGCATGGTTCGGCCAAAATCCCGCCCACCGTCTCGACCCGGTGATTCAGCCGCGGATCCTCCGTAATAGTAAACAGCGAACCGCACGCGCCGCCCTTTGGATCGGCGGCGCCGTAGACCAGGCGCGGAAGCCGGGCCAGCACCAGCGCCCCGGCGCACATCGGGCAGGGCTCTAACGTGACATACATCGTACAGTCTTCGAGCCGCCAATGACCTACGTGTGCGGCCGCGGCCGTCAGGGCGATCATCTCCGCATGGGCGGTCGGGTCCTGCAGCTTTTCGCGCTGGTTGTAACCGCGCCCGATGATGCGCCCGCCGTGCGTGACCAGCGCGCCGACCGGGACGTCGTCGCAGTCCAGGCAGCGGCGCGCTAGTTCCACCGCCTCCCGCATGAACCGGCGGTCAACTTCGTCCTGGTGCAAACCGGGCATGGCTACCCCTGAAACTAGTAGTTTTTAGATCTCGGCGGTCAATCGTCAGCCCAGCGGCTCGCTGGCGCCCCCGGCGCGGTTAGCGCGGTCCCAATCTGCCTAAGGCCAAACCGCCTTAATATCCTGACTACGGTTATACGAGGCGATCACGCCTGCCCCGTCCTCGCCCATACCGGCGCCCAGGACCTTGCGACCGCGGCCATCGAATATGGCCAGCAGGCCAGTGCCATCCTTTACGCCGCCGAAGGAAACCGTTTCGTTGCCTTCCTTGTTGTAGGTCGAAAAGAGGCCGTGTCCATCGTCTGTCGCTGACATGTCGAACAAGCGGTGGCCCTGGTTATCGCGCGTCTCGATCCAACCGCCATGCTCCCACGCCATGAGCGTGACGACCGGCTTGCCGGCGTCATTGATGACCTCAAAGCGCTTGGCCCGAACCCGTTCCGGCAACAGCAACGGCCCGGTGGGCGCGCTGCTCGGCGCGACCTGTCCCAGTACGAGAACACCAACCACGGCCGCGGCCAACAGACCAAAGGCGGCCTTCAGCCGGCGGTTCTGTCGCTCCAGGCGGCCGATTCGCTCTTCCAAAGTCATATTCACAGTACGCTCCTGCCTGACGGCCTGTGCCAGCCCGCTCCTAATTGGAATCCCGTGCCATAGAAAGGTCCAGCGGCCAAGTCGGGCGCGGCGACACGGCGACACTGGCAGCCGGCGTCTGAGCCTCCGCCGGGATCAGATGCGCTTGGGTGCGGCCGCATCAGAGATTAAGATGGCACAAAGCGCACTCAGCTAAGTCGCTGTGGGAGCGGTTCTTACGGCGGCGCGCCTGGATCGGCCGATTCCGACCCGTCCGGTCGGTATAGCGG
>JAGPEO010000077.1 GCA_018056925.1 Phycisphaerae bacterium | reverse complement strand
CCTCCGCAACCGCTCCCCATCCCCAGGCCAGGCCCGCCACCGGGCTTTGCTGGGGTATTTCGCGGGCGCAACGCTATGTGCTCGTCGTATCGGACTGTGCCGCCTCCAGGGCTGCGATGCGCTGCCGGAGTTGCTCGGCGCTGCTCTCCAGGCACCGCAAATCGGCCCGCAGGGCAGCGATCTGCTGCTCTCGCGTCGGCGCCGGCACGTCGGCGGCCCGATAGAACGCTCGACCGCGGCCACAATCGCGCTGCCAGCCGGTCAGGCCGGTAGCGTGGAAGCGGTGCCGCCAGCCGCCGCCGCCATTCCCCGGTTCGTTACGATCCGCGGCCTGACGCCCGCGGCCACAACAGCCGGCACCGCGACCCGTCTTTGCTCCTTGTCCGAGCGGTTCTGTGTGATCTTTACAAGACATTGGTTCCTCCTTTGCATTTCCGTGTGTCTATGCCCCGGTCGCCTTTGGTCCTGTTCCATCCGCATTTCTGCACCGCGTCCGACGGCGCCCCGGACCACCCAGGCGGCGAAGCAAACCGGGCCCGCCGCGGCGACATTGCCGCCGGCCGACACAACAACCGGGCATCAAAAACGCGCCATCGCTCAGCCGCCCCGCGATGAACCCACGCAGCACGTCTTCCACCGGCCCGCAGGTCTGCGAAATCACGCGAACTCCGGCCGCACTCAGCAGCGCTTCCAGTGGGCGCGACACCGCGCCGCATATCAGCACGTCCACCGCCTGCTCCGTGAGTGCGGCGACGCGGCGCGTCAGATCCGGCGAGTGCAGCGCCAACGTCTGGCGGCGCACTTCGCGCTCGCCGTCCAGTTCAACGACGATGACGCATCGCGCCACGTCGAACACCGGCGAGACGCGCCCTTCCAGGGTTGGAATCGCCACGATCATGCCCTGCTATTGGCAGCCCGCATGCCAGGCGGTCTTCGACCGGCAGAAGCGCTCATAACACGCTACGTTTTAAGGGTTTACGGCCGAGATGCCGGAGTTGAACGCCCGCGAGACACAATTGCATGTTGCAATCATCCGCTGTACCAGGTATTGCAAAATGCAACGCCGACGGGCGCGTCCCTGCGCCAGCGGGGCTCGTTCTTGTATGGTCTGGACTTTGGCGGGTTACTTCTCAACCCGGTCAGTGCGGGCAGGCCGCAAACTCCCTGACGACGCCCACTGCCAGCCGGCCATCGCTGCGCCAGGGATCGCCTCCGCCGTTTCGGCCTTCCAACACCTTGTGAAAGTTATCGATCCAGTACTTCTCTGACAGCACGCCCGCCCTGCTCAGGTCATCGATCAACAGGTCCCGATCGAGGTCCACCTCGGGAGCAATATGGTGAGTGATCTGCCCGGTGTTGTGGCTGAAGCCGACGCGAACATCGAACGTCGCCGCCCCAAACCACAACGGCCGGCCTTGTGAGTCCAGCTCGCCGGCGCGCCAGAAGCGAACGTGATGTCGCTCACGCGGGTTGTCACCTACGGGCTTTTCGAACGCCAGGTCCTCTTTGCGTCCAAACAGATACAGCGCGCTCACCGGGGCCTCGTCAAAGGGCCGCTTGAACACGCAGTCCGCGGCGATGCGCAGCGCGCTGCGAATGGTGGTTGGGTCGGCCGGATACCAGCCGGCCGCCAGCATGCTCCGGTGGATTTGCTCCTCACTCGCGACCAGGGCGATATTGAGCGGATCGCCGGGAATCCCGTCGGCCGTGTGCGTTACGGTCTCCCCATCTGCGAGGGCTGGATGCCGCAGCTCGCGCCTTTTCCACAGCGCCGGCAGGATGAGGTAGGCAATGAAGATGTACGTGACGGTGGCGGCCAACAGGATGCGCGCAACGCGCCGCTTCCGCGGCCCAGGCGTTGCTGTGACCGCGTCCTCTGCAACCGGCGAATGAGCATCGAACGTCACGGAATCCCTGCCTTAGTCCGCACTACGCTTCCGCGTTGATTTTAGACGGTCCCCCGGTGTTGAACTTACCGGCAGGTGTTTCTGGCGGCCATGCGCAAGCTGTAAGCGCGGGCATGGGACGCACCGATAACATGCATCCGTTGGGTAGTGTGCATCAGCTGCGATACTTCTGACGTCGCCCTTCCGACTTCACAGCTCGCCCGGAAGCACCGCAAAAATCTCCCCCCGATGCCAATTTTCCCAAATCTCCAACGCTACGCGGCGAACGCCCTCCCAATACTCGCGCCGGGCCAGGCCGAATTCACGCTCCAGCCGCCCGATGTCCGCGGCGATCCGGGCGCTGTATTCCGGCTTCAGCGAAAGTACGAGCGCTCGCCCGTTGTACTCAAATTGGACCCTGGTCGATCCCGCGTCCCCCGGCTCGTGTTTATAGAGCCCGCGGCCCGGCGTCGAGCCACTGGCGACGATCAACCCATCGTTCATGCAGCTCACCGGCGGCATCGCGGCGCTGTACGAGGTGACTTTCATGGCGTGCGGCGGCGCGTTGAGCAGCTCGGCCGCGCGCAGGCCCATCTTCGCCCCAATTACGGAATAGGCGCCCAGGTGGTCGTGCAGCTCGCTCGTCAGGAGTTCCAAAAACCATTCGATTTCGCCGTTCTTGGCGATGATCGCCTCGCGCCGCTGGCGCAGATCGGCGCACAACATTTCCTCCGGCAGCGCCAGGTCGTTGAGCACGACACGGCGCTTGTGCTGGCGGCCATTAGCTACATCGTGGGCAAACGTGGCGAAAAGCGCCTGCGCGTCGCGCGGGATGAAAACACCGCCTTGGCCGTTGCGCGCGAAGAGATCGGGGTCCGTGCAATACAGGAACGTCAACTCATCGGAGAAGCCCGGCCAGCGCGAGAAGTAATGTTCACGCACGCCGGCTTCGGCCAACAGATGCCGGATGAAGTTCGCGCCGAGCGACGCGTTCCGCCCGATGGCCGGTGCAGTTTGGCGCCAGGACTGCGGCTTACACGGCGCACCGTCGGCAACGAACTCGAGCTTTAGACCACAGGCGCGAACCGCGTGCCACGCCTGCGGGTCATAGCTGAGATTCCAGTTCTTCTGCGGGTCCGCCGGGCCGGCGATGATCACCCGGCCGATGCGCTCCTTGATAGCAGGCGTGGTCTGCAATGCCGCGGCAAGGTTCGTCAGCGGCCCGAGCGCCAGGACAGTCAAGCCCGCCGGCTGAGCATAGGCTTCTGCGGAGAACGGCCGGCGGCGCGGCTTCGCTTCAGCCGGCAGCGCGGCGCGGACGGCGTGCTCTGCGAACTGGCGGAATGGCGGAGCCGGCTTGGAGGAAGCGATTGTCACGGAAGAATAAAGCGGAATGTCTGGGCGGTTGAACAGCTCGAGCATGCGCTCCAGGTGCGTCACGGCTGTCTGGCCGCCGGCCGCGCCTTCGCAGGCAACAATCGCCGCGATCTGGACATGCGGGCTTTGCAGCGCGATCGCCAGCGTGACGGCGTCGTCCAGCCCCATATCGGTGTCGATCACGACGGTCGTGCGCTGTTCGCCCTCGTGTGCCAGGGCAGCGTTGACGAGAACCAGGAGCAGAGCAGTCGACAGGCGACGACGCATCATCAACCTCCGGACAACAGGGACTCCGCCGCGCCGGCGGAACACAACCAGAGAACATAACCCGCCGGTATTGTGAAAGAAACGAGTGTTATGGCGACGGAGTTCGATCTTCAGCCGGGGCGCTTGGAGCGCGCTGGCGGCGCCGAGGCGCCCGGCGCGGCGCCACCGAGTTTCTGCACCTTGCGGAACAGCGTGCTGGCGTTGATCCCCAACTCGCGGGCGGCTGCGGCGCGATTCCCGCGATGGCGCCGCAGGGCGTCATTGATGTGAATCGCCTCCACTTCGCGCAGCGTCAAACCCGTCTTGAAACGCCGCGAAACCTTGCCGGCAGCTTGTAGGGCGGGCGGCAAATGCTGCGGCTCAATCAGTCCGGCGCGGCATAGCACGAACGCGTGCTCGATGATGTTCTCCAACTCGCGCACATTACCCGGATAGTCATGAGCCATGAGAATCGCCAGCGCCCCGTCCGACAGACCCACGATGTCCTTGTTCTGCATGCGATTGAAACGCGTGATGAACCGCTCGATCAGCAGCGGAATGTCCTCGCGCCGCTCGCGCAAGGGCGGCAGCCGCAGGCGGACCACGTTGACGCGGTAGTACAAATCCTCGCGGAACTGCCCCGCCCGCACCATTTCGTCCAGGTCGCGATGCGTGGCTGCTACAATCCGCACGTCGACCGCGACCGGCTCAATCGCGCCCAACGGCTCGTACACACGTTCCTGCAGTACGCGCAGCAGGCGCGTCTGCATGGCCGCCGAAACGTCGCCGATTTCATCCAGAAAAAGCGTGCCGCGGTGGGCCAGCGCCAGCCGCCCGGGTTTGTCCCGCCGGGCATCCGTAAACGCCCCCGCCTTATAGCCGAACAGCTCGGATTCCAGCAGCGTGTCCGGCAGGGCCCCACAATTAAGGGCGACAAAGCGGCGTTTGGCCCGCGGCGAGAGATCGTGAATCGCCCGCGCCACCAGCTCCTTGCCCGTGCCGCTCTCCCCTTCAATCAACACTGTACTGGTGCTATCGGCCACCTGCGGCAACAGCTCGAACAGCCGCTGCATGGCCGGGCTGCGCCCCACGATGTCGGCGAACGTGTAGCGGGCTTCAAGCTCTTTGCGCAGCTCCTCGACCTGGCTCAGATCGCGGAAGGTCTCCACGCCGCCGACGACCCGGCCGCGCTCGTCCCTCAGCACGGCGGTGGAGATGCTGATGGGAATGCGCTCGCCGTCGGCCTTGAGTATGTAGACGGCCTTGCTGACCACCGGGCGGCCGGTGCGACGCGTGCTCTTGAGGGCGCATTCGGTCTCGCAGCAGCTTGCGCGGAACACGTCGCAACAGTGGCGTCCGATCGCTTCGGCCCGCTTTACGCCCGTGATTCGCTCGGCCGCCGCGTTGAACGACGTGATCCGCCAGTTGAGGTCAACCGTGAAAACGCCATCGGCGATGGAGTCGAGGATAACTTGGTGCGTATTCGCGGCGGCAGTCTTCTTCATTACCTCCTGCGATTGTACGCGCAGATCGTGGCCGGGACGAGCCGGAAGGAAGCGCGATCGCCGCCGGCCTGCCCTTCGTCAGGCGGGTTTCACCAACGATCCGCCTGCACGTCAAAGCCGCGGGCCGCCAGGTAACGCTCGGCGTCCAATGCCGCCATGCAGCCCGAGCCGGCCGCGGTAATCGCCTGCCGGTACGTATGGTCGGCCACGTCGCCGGCGGCGAATACGCCGTCCACGCTCGTGTTCGTGCGGCCGGGTTGCGTCAGGCGAATGTAGCCTTTCTCGTCCAGCTCGAGACAGTCGCGAAACACCTGCGTGTTTGGCGTGTGCCCTATGGCCAGGAACATGCCCTTGATCGGCATCTCCCACTCTTTGCCCGTCTTGAGGTTGCGCAAGCGCACCCCGGTGATCATCTCGTCGCCTAGCACGTCGGTGACGACGGCATCCCAGATCGGCGCCATCTTGCCTTCTTCGACCAGCTTGAAGAAGCGTTCCTGCATGGCCTTGCTGGCGCGCAGCTTGTCGCGGCGATGAACCAGGTAAACCTTCTTGGCGAACTTGGTGAGATAGCTGCCCTCCTCGATGGCCGAGTCGCCGCCGCCGACCACGATCACCTCCTGATCGCGATACATCGGCAACGCCCCGTCGCACACCGCGCAAGCCGAGACGCCGCCGCCGCTCTTGGCCAGGCGCTGCTCGTTCGGCAGGTCGAGCCAGTTGGCCCGCGCCCCGGTGGCGACGATGACCGTGTGCGCCCAGGCCTCGGTCTCGTCGCCCTTGATATAAAAGGGGCGCTCGCGGAAGTTCACCGCCACCACGTCCTCAGTGATAAAGCGCGCCCCGAAGCGGGCCGCCTGCTCGCGCATGGCCTTCATGAGCGTGGGGCCGAGCACGCCCTCCGGAAAGCCGGGATAATTCTCGACTTCCGTGGTGAACATCAGTTGCCCGCCCGGGATCAGCCCGCCCGCGGAAAAACCTTCGAACACCAAGGGCTGGCAGTCAGCCCGCGCCGCATAGATGGCAGCCGTCAGCCCGGCCGGACCCGAACCGATAATGACGAGTCTCTCGACTTTCATGCGTACTCCTAGCCTGCGTTAACCGCGTCCCGCACATGATACGGGAAACGCCGCCTCCCTGCCGGGCATCGCACGGCCGGAACTGCAAGCGCCCGCGTAAAGCGACGTAGCCCGCCCAGCACCACCCAGCCATTGCCGTACTGTCGCGGTGGCCGGAACGACTCCGGCGGCGGGCGCAGCGGGCCGAGCCAAATCAGTGTTCCGTAGCGGCAGAACCGGCGAGCCCTCCAGTATGCTTCAGGGGCGCAAATCCACTTGCCGTGGCGGCGGCGAATCCGATCGAGCGCGTCTCGGTCCAAGCGATCGTACTCCTTCACGAGCATCGCTTCCGACATGCCCAAGGTCTGCCCACCACTCAGCTTGAACAGCAGAATGTCACCGCGCACTACGCGCCCGAACGGCGCCCGGCGCGATTTCGAAAAACGAGATTCAATTCGCTTCTGCCCGGACAAGAGCCGTTGCGCCGTGACCCGGTCGACTATCGCAAGGTGCAATTGCGCCGGCCGGCCGCTCGAATATCCGTACGCAGATTGACGCGGCATGCTGCAAATCGTCCCCTCAAAACAGACAGTTTGTCCCGCGGCTCGACTCAGGCCGATGGGGGTTGTGTCGGAGCCGGTGGCTGCGCCCATCGTTTGAGCGCGGATTCGACATCCGGAAAAATCGGCATCAACCGGTCCAGGTTCGTGACGCGCAGCACCTGTTCGACCGCCCGCCGCGGAGTCGCCAGCGCCACCTCACCGCCTAGCTCGCGACAACGGCGGTGAAGCGCGATAAACGCACCCAACCCGGCCGAATTCACGAAGTGTAGCTCTGACAGGTCCAGCACGACCCGCGCATTGTCGGCGCAGGGCACCTCCAGCAGCCGCCGCAGCAGCTCGTCCACGTGCTCCATGCCGGCCGAGCCGTACAGGCGTATGACATAGGCGCCGCCGGCCTGTTCGACTGCGGCCCGGAAGGACTCGTTGCACGTGTTCACCGAGTCGGCTGGGGAGGGGGCGACTTTTCCTTCAGCATCCATACTTCGTTTCCGGTTCTGTTGTAGCAGACGCGCGTCGTGTAAGAATGCATGAGCATTATGCCGCGGCCGTTGGGCCGCTCCAGGTTTTCCTCCGCGGTCGGGTCGGGCACGTTTTCGGGGCAGAATCCGCGGCCCTCGTCGCGCACCATAACCACCACCCGCCGAGGATCCACATAATAACGCACCACGACGCTCTTCGAGGGATCATTGCAGTTGCCGTGCTTGACGGCGTTCGTCATAGCCTCTTCCAGCGCCAACTTGAGGCCGAAAGTGGTTTCGGGGTCATACCCATTACGAACCATGGCGCGCACGATGCGGCGTTCGGGCTCCTTGGCGCTGCGCAGATTACTGGGGACCACCATTTCGGTCAGGTCCGATTCACGGATGCCGAACTCTGGGGGGACCGTCATCGCTACCTGTCGTCACCGCGCTCTAAACGCGGCCGAAACCGGCAATCGCATCCTCGACTGTGTCGTGGATCTGGAAAATCCTGTTGAGCCTTGTGATCTTAAAGACTTCAAAAATTTGGCGATTGATGTCGGAGAGCTTCAACTGCCCGTTCTGTTCCTCGAGGCGGCGGTTGAGCTTGAGCAGCATGCTCAGGGCGGCGCTGGACAGGTGGTCCACGTTCTTGAAGTTCAGCACCAGCTTGAGGCCCGTTTGGCCCTCTACCAGCCGCGTCAGCTCTTCCTCGATCTCCTGAATTGAAAGCTCCTCGAGGATCTTGCGATCGGCGAACTCGACCAGCGAAACGTCATCCGAGCGCCTGATTTTCAGGTGCGAGGAAGGTTGTTCCATAGTGCAGCTCCACTCCGGCGGGCGCACACCAACCTCCAGCCGGTTGAAGGCTCGCCGTCGCCCGAATTTGTCTTAATTCTCTGTCCCACTCGGATGCATGTCAACTCGCCGGCATACCGGCCCGCACGATATGGGACCATGCTGTACGCGGAAACGGGCACGCCAAAAGCAGCGGGCGCCCGTCATGCCCAAGATTAGGTTCAGCGCTCGTCCGCGAAATCGCGCACCGCCGTCGGCCACATCCAGGCGTACGTTGTCACCGCGCCCAGCAGCGTCAGCAGGGCCAGCGCGCCAAAAACGATCGCCGCCACGCGAACACCTTCCACCGCCAGCAGGGCCGCGACGATGGCCAGCACCTCGCCGCCCATCAGCAGCCAGCCGGCCAGCATCGCCCCGCTGCCCCGCACCGACCGCCCGCCCGTAGCCGGCAGCACCTGCGCGAACGCCCCCTGCGCACCCAGCATCAGAAGCTGGCAGGCCAGCCCGGCTCCACAGGCCACCAGAAGCAGCAGCCCCCAAAACTGCCAGGGCGCCCCGGCCGGCAGGAATTCGCGGTAGGTCGACAGCAGCAGCGCGGCCACGATGCCGCCTATGAAGAAAGGCGAGTAATACGTCCAGCGTCCCATGCGTGATCTCCGGCCTGCCGACGCGTCAGGAAGCGGCAGCTCTCAACAGTACGTCACACGTACGCCGCAGTTCCTGGAGCGGTTCGCCAGGGGCGAACCGGGTTCGCCGACGGCGAACTTGCGGTGGGGCGACGCAGGCCTAGGCAACATGGTACCATAGTCGATCCGAGCCCGAAGCGCCAGCGAGGGCGAGTGAGGACGATAATGACCGGTCGAACAAACCTCACACAACGGCCCCATTTCAAACACGTCGCGATCGTCGGTGCCACCGGCGCGGTCGGACGCGAATTCGGTCTGGTCCTGGAGCAGCGCCGCTTCCCGGCGCAACAGTACCGCTTGCTGGCCTCGGCAAACTCGGCCGGGCGCACGCTGACCTGGTGCGGGCGCGAGCTGCCCGTCGAAACGCTGCGGCCCAACTCGTTCGAGGGCTGCGATCTGGCGCTATTCTCGGCCGGCGCGGCCGTCAGCCGCGAATTTGGGCCTTGCGCCGCGCGCGGCGGCGCGGTGGTGATCGACAATTCCTCGGCGTTCCGGATGGATTCGGACGTTCCGCTGGTCGTGCCTGAAGTAAACGCGGCGGCCGCCTTCCAGCATAAGGGCATCATCGCCAATCCGAACTGCTCGACCATTATCCTGGCGGTCGTGCTCTGGCCGCTGCACCGCGTCAACCCGATTCGGCGAGCTGTGGTGGCGACCTACCAAGCCGCCAGCGGCGCCGGGGCGCGAGCGCTGGCGGAGTTGGAATCGCAGACGCGCAGCGTGCTGGCCGGCCAACTCCCGCGCCCGGAGCTTTTCCCCGAGCCGTGTGCCTTCAACGTCTTTAGTCACAACAGCGCGCTCGCGCCGGATGGCTACAACCTCGAAGAAACCAAGCTGATTCGCGAGACGCGCAAAATTTTCGGCCAGCCGGTGGACGGCCCAGATTCGATCCAGATCGCGCCCACCTGCATGCGCGTCCCGGTCATGCGCGCCCACACTGAGGCGTTCGCCATCGAGTTCACGCGGCCCATGCCCGAGGAAGAGGCGCGTACCTTGCTGGCCGCCGCGCCCGGCGTCCGCCTGGTCGACGACCGCGAGCGCAATCACTTCCCCACACCACTCGAAGCAACCGGCGCGGACGAGGTCCTCGTCGGGCGCATCCGGCAGGATCCGACTCTACCCGACGGCCGCGGCCTGCAACTGCTGTGCAGCGGCGATCAGTTGCGAAAGGGCGCAGCGCTGAATGCGGTGCAGATTGCGGAACTACTACTGTCCGGCCAGGCGAGCATCTGAGCCGCGGCAATGTCCGCTCCTGCGGCCGACCTTGCCGCGACCCGCGCGCCAAGCTCCGTCATCCCAGAAGTCGTGCGACAATATGGTGCGAATCTCGTACTCTGGCTTTTCAGACCCGCCGTCGTGAATGCACAAGCCGAGCTTGCGGGCAAATCGTACGTCGTATTCACGAAAGAGTTTCCTTACGTCCGTAGCGACCTCCTCTGGGTAGACGTTGAAGCAAACCAGCTCGTCGGCTTCAGAGATTGCCAATAACTGTCGTGCGAGCTGGAAGACGGCGTACATCCTGTGGCGCCAGACTTTGTCCGAACACAACTGGTCCGCTTGAAGCACTTGGGCCGTTGTCTCCGGCGCAGGCTGCCGTTCATATGCCCTCGTCTCGAGCAGCAATTCCATGAACTGCAGGCGCGCAGGTGCTACCTGAAGCGCCGTGGCACACCACTCGATTCCCGCGCGTCCGGGGGAACGGCTCAGAGCCAACGCCACGCAGAGACGCAAATCCGCTTCGTGCTCCAAGTCCAAACCCCACCACAATTCGAGCACCCGCGCAAGCTGCCGCCAGGATTGGCCGCGCTGACCATACAGCAGATAACGCCGCAGGCCCGACGGCAGACTTGGAATGCGCTCCGCCGCTTCGCGCGACCAGTTCTGCCCGTACGCCCGTAGCGCGCCCGACGCGTGCGCGCGAATTGTCGCGGCCACCTCCTGCGGCCAGTGCGCCTCCAGGTTTCCGAGTGCTGCCGGCAAGAACGGCTCTAATCTCGCCAGGATGTCCGCCTCATCTGAATGTAAGCACAAATGCCCGGTCAGATCATGTGCCCGCGGCTGACGCGGCTTGGGAGGCTTGAAAATCGTCCCGCGATAAGCGCGCGGATGGGCCGCAGTTGCCCGCGGGCGCGCCGGCGAATCGTCCAGTTCAAGCGGACCAACCAGGGCGGTGTCGGCCAAGGGGTCCGGCAACGTGCACGCCACAATGCCGAGAACGTTCGCCGCGACTTCCTCATTCAGCACAGACACACGCCGCAGCGCTTCCCACGCCGCCAGGAGCTTGCGATTGACCACCCGCGGCGCCGACAACTGTGCCAGCGGCAGCAGAACCTCTTCATACGGGCACCGCGCCGGCACTTCAGTTTCTCTAGAGTAAGGTTGCGGCGGCTCAAATGGCGCCCGGCGACGGGCCGTCAGGGCGAATAGTCCTTCCGGCCGGCGCAGGATGGCGAGGACACACGGTTTCATTGTTCCGCTCGGAGCGAGATTCTTGTTGGTCCGGGCTGGCCCGGGCTTGCAGTCTACGCCAGCGCACTGTTTACGCCTGCGCGCGTGCGACGGCCGGCAGCCACGCCAGGGCCAGCACCGCGGCATACACGGCGACCAGCCCGGGGCGCGCGGCGCGCAAATGTGCTATACCACATGTCGAACGCATGAAACGCCTCTCAACTCCTGCAAAGTTTCCCGAGTTCTTGCAGCCGCTGCAAGCGGCCGCCGGAATCAGAAGGTGAGCACCGCGCGATAGCGAATCTTGTTTTCCGCCATGCGCTGGAAAACCTCCTGCACCTGCTCCAGGCGATAGCGCTCGATACGCGGGCGGACGTTGTGCCGCACCGCCACATCGAGGACCTCCCGCATCTGCCGTCGATTGCCGACTATCGACCCGATGATCCGCAATCGGCGGGAAACCACGTACATAGGCACAATCGGTATCGTTTCGGGTGCGGCGCCAACGAACGCCAGCGTGCCGCGCGATTTCAGCCCGGCGAGCAAAGGCGCGATCGCCGCGGCCGTGGTAACCGTCGTGAGGATCAAGTCCGCGCCGCCCAGGCGCCGCAAGGCTTTGCCCGGGTCCTCGCGCTGCGTGTCAATCGCCTCTTCTGCCCCGAGCGATCGGGCGAAGGCGCATTTCTCCTCGCCGCGCGTGATGCCAACGACCCGCGCCCCCAAAGCCCGCGCATATTGCACGCCCAAGTGCCCGAGGCCGCCCAGGCCCTGCACGGCCACCGTCATGCCCGACCGCACGCCGGCTTCCGCCAGCGGCGTGTAGACCGTCAGGCCCGCACAAAACAGCGGCGCGGCCTCGGCCAGGTCGATGCCCTCCGGGATTCGCGTGGCGTAGGCGGCCGGCGCGAGCATGTAAGGCGCGTAGCCGCCGTCCACCGTGACACCCGTGGCCAACTGATTCGGGCAACCGGGATCGTCGCCGGCTACGCACGCGTCGCAATGTCCGCACGTAGAGAAGATCCACGGCATGCCCGCGCGGTCGCCGACTTTCCACCAATCGACGCCGGGGCCGACCTGGTCCACATGTCCGGCCACCTCGTGCCCGGGCACAATGGGCAGGCGGGCAAAATTGAAAAGGCCCTCCCAAATGTGGTAGTCGCTGTGGCAGACGCCGCAAGCGGCCACCTTGATGCGAATCTGCCCCGGTCCCGCCTCGGGGATCGGGCGTTCCTCAAACATAAATGGCTTTTTGATGGCGGGAATGACGGCGACTTTCATGTTTTCCCTCGGCAAGCAGGAGTTTTGAAAACGTACCGCGCTTCGAAGTGCGTATTATAGCCCGGTCCGGCACGCGACCGGCGGCTCGCCACGAGTTCGCGCCGGCTTGGACATTTCCGGCGTTGCTCATACTCTTATCTAAGGTAGAACAAAACCCGGAGCCGGACCATGCTTGGACGCAACCCGTATCGAGACGTACCCGCAGGCGCTGATCCGCCGCACGTCGTCAACACTATCGTCGAAATCCCCAAAGGCCGCCGCAGCAAGTTTGAGGTGGACAAGAACACCGGCCTGATGCGGCTGGACCGCTACCTCTTCAGCTCCAGCCACTATCCAGGCGACTACGGCTTCATTCCGCAGACGCTGGCCGAAGACGGCGACAACCTGGACGTGCTGGTCATGGTGAATGAGCCGACCTTCAGCGGCTGCCTGATCGAGACGCACGTGATCGGGCTGTTCCGCATGCGCGACCGCGGCGTTCCCGATTTCAAAATCCTAGGTGTGCCCCACCCCGACCCGCTGTTCAACGAGATCCGCGACCTAGACGACGTGCCGCGCCATTTTTTGCTCGAGGTCGAGCACTTCTTCATGACGTACAAGCAGCTCGAAGGCGTGAAGATCGAGTCCGACGGCTGGGAGCACGCCCGGGCGGCCGAAGAGGAAGTGCAGGCATCGATCCGGCGCTACGTTGAGCTGATCGCCCGGCGGGCGCAGGGCCTGCTTAAGTAGCACACGGCCTGCTTAGATAGCACGTTGGAAC
>JAGPEO010000076.1 GCA_018056925.1 Phycisphaerae bacterium | reverse complement strand
GCATGGCCCCGATGCCGCCCGGGGCCAGGCCCCGCAGGCGGTCGCTCAACTCGTAATGAATATTGCGGGCGCGGAACATGGGCTGTTCCTGCGGAGCCCACGTACGCTCGCGCAGGCGATACTGAATGCGGCGCTTGCGGTTACTCAGCTTTTGGTATCTATTGGTGCTCACTCGAAATGCCTCCGTGCGTTAACGATGTAGTTCGTTTGACTCTGCTCGTTATAGCGTAAAACGCAGGCATTTCGAGTGTTTCTTGCGCTCCCGCCGCGAAAAGATAACCGTTTCACGCTTATTCAGGGACTAGCTGCGTCCCCGTTTCGATCCCCCAGGGAACTAGCTGCGTCCCCGTTTCGATCCGTCGTCGATCCCCCAGGGAACTAGCTGCGTCCCCGTTTCGATCCCCCAGGGAACTAGCTGCGTCCCCGTTTCGATCCGTCGTCCCCGTTGCGATCCCCGTTTCGATCCTTACGCCCGAATGAACTGCGGCCCACGATCATGACCAGCAACCGCCCGCTAAAGGGCTGGGGAAGGCGGGGGGGCTGCCCGGCGGGACAGATTCGCAAATCACCGCCGGTCTTCGAGGCGGCATGGTAAAGAAGCTTGACCTGGGCTTGAAAAACGTTAACGTGATACGTAAACTAAAAGGAGCCGACACCGGATGGAGGTGAGCTTCGCCACGCGGAAGATGCAGAAGGGCTGCTCGTCCGATAAGGCCATGCGGCGGCAGTGGGGTGATAGGCTCGCGCAGAAGCTCCAGCAGCGCCTCGCGGAACTCGCGGCCGCCGACTCTCTCGCCGACATCGCCCGGCTGCCGGCGGCGCGCTGCCATGAACTGACCGGGGACCGCGCCGGGCAACTTTCGGTTGATCTGAGCCATCCTTACCGGCTGCTCTTTGCGCCGGGCAACGAACCGATCCCCTGCAAGGACGACGGCGGGCTGGATTGGACAAAAGTGACGAAGGTCGTCGTGTTGGAGGTTTGCGATACTCACGAATAGACCGCCAGGCGACGCGGTCTCCTACGGCGGGGTGAGCACGGAGCAGCGCATGGCGCGAAAAGCGGCAGTAAGGTACGCGTACGAACCGGACTATGCCGTCCCCCCGGGAGCCACGCTTCAGGAGACGATCGATTCCCTCGGTATGACGCAGCGCGAACTGGCGTTGCGCACCGGCATGGCCCCCAAAACCATAAACGAGATCATCAATGGCAAGGCGCCGATCACGCCGGCCACGTCCGTCCTGCTGGAGCGCGTTACGGGCGTCCCAGCGCGCATGTGGAACAACCTGGAATCGAACTACCGCGAGCAACTGGCGCGCACTGCCGACCGCGAGCGTCTCCAGGGCGATCTGGATTGGCTAGACAGGGTTCCAACTGGAGAGCTGGTCAAACGCGGCGTAATCACCCCTCAACCCGACCGGCCGTCGCTGTTGCACGCTGTCCTGCGTTTCTTCGGCGTCGGGACTGTGGAGCAGTGGCAGCAGCTTTGGATGCAGCCGGCGGGCGCCTTTCGCAAGTCGCCCAAGTTCGCCGCGCAGCCCGAAGCGGTCGCGACCTGGCTGCGGCTTGGCGAACTTCAAGCGCAGGAGATACAGACCCAGCCCTACGATAAGGCCAGGTTCCGTGCCGCTCTCGACGAGATTCGCAGGCTGACCGTGGAGCCGCCCGAGAGGTTCCAAGCGCGCATGGTTGAACTCGCCGCGGCGGCGGGTGTGGCCGTAGTCTTCGTGCCCGAGATACGCAAGTGCCCCGTGAGCGGCGTGGCGCGCTGGCTGACCCCGGACAAAGCTCTAATCCAGCTCAGCCTGCGCTACAAGACGGACGACCAGTTCTGGTTCTCGTTCTTCCACGAAGCCGGTCACGTTCTCAATGACCCCAAGAAGGAGGTCTACATTCACGACGACGATGACTTGGATGGGCGCGAACAAGCGGCGGATCGGTTTGCCGCGACCTTCTTGATCCCCGCTGAGCACTCGGCGGAACTGCACGAGCTGACCACACGCGAAGCCATTGTCGAGTTTGCCCAACGGATCGGCGTAGCTCCCGGGATCGTCGTGGGGCGCCTCCAGAAGCAGCGCTTAGTAGCGTGGGCCTCGAACCTCAACCACCTTAAGCGACGGTTCCGATGGAATCGCGCATGAAGCAGCCACTCTTGGTGCATTCTGCGTCGGTCGCGGGCCGGTCGGCGCTGGCAGGCCGCAGGGTGGCGTCCGGGCTTTGATTTCGGCGCCGCCAAGCATTCAACCAGGCCGCGGCCGTGGACGCCGTCAAATGCCTCTTGCGACTGCTTCGGCTGGGTGGCATGATTACAGGGTCCGACACGGCCGGCTTCGTGAGCCGCAGGGCCACAAAACGAGGAGAGAATGATGAGTTTCCGGGTTTTTTCTGTCGTATTTGTCTGGCTGGGGTTCTTCATTTGCGCCCAGGCCGATCAGCCGGTTCCGAACCAACTCACCTCGCGTCCTTCGTCGTCGCAACCCGCCGCTTCGCAGCCACCTAAGGGCGTGCCCAACCAGCCCGTTCGAGCGCCGGCCTCTCGGCCCGCGAGGCCCCCGGTGCCGCCAGGCGATCCCCAGGCCACCGAACTGCTGCAGCAAAGCCAGAAAGCGCTGCGAGCGCTTTCGGCCATCGCGTACGATGGCGAGTACGTGGCCGAGGGAATCGCGGCCGCCGTTCTGCCGAGCAGGAAGGGGCACGTCGTTCTGGCGCGCAACAACTCGCGGTTTTTGAGAATGCGCGCCAGCGAATGGACGCCCGCGCCCGACGGGCGCCTGGTGCTGACGGCCGAGATGATCAGCGACGGCACGGTGGTGGCCAGCATCAACCATGACCGCCAGCTTTACCGCGAGTTCACCGGACCAGGCGCGGCCGGCGAGGTGCTGCGCTGGCATGGAATCGTCCTCGAGCAACTGCTGCGCGGTGAGCTGTATAAGAACGAAATTGCTAATGGCACGGCGAACTTCAAGGGTTCTGAAGTGGTGGACGGCATCGACTGCCACATCATTGAGGCGCCGCATCCCGAGGCGTCGGTCGTGGTCCGCTGGTCGATCGGGAAGGAGGACTTGCTGCCGCGTCGCGTGGTTCGAATCATCAGCGGCGAAATTGGCGAGGGGCGGGGAGATTTGCGGTTGAATTCTCTGGATCCGAACCCCCCCGCAGGCCCCGAGCTGTTCGTATTCGCAAAGCCGGAGGGCTACTCGGACGCCGGCCCCACAGTCGGCGCGCGCACGGTTCCCTCGCCGCTGGAAGCCCATTTTCTGCCGGTCGGCTCTGAAGCCCCCGATTGGACGCTAGGGCGCCCCGGTGGCGGGGAGGTGGCCCTGAAGGATCTGCGTGGCAAAGTCGTTTTTCTGAGCTTCTGGGCCAGTTGGGCCCCGCCCTGCGTGAATGCCTTGCCAGGTATTCAAAGGGTGTGTGAGGCTTACAAGGACCGGCCCTTCGCCGCGTACGTGATCAACTCCTACGAATACCGCTCGAATCCGGCCCAGGCGCTTCCCGCCGAGCTCTCGCAGACCCTTTTGGTTGGTGGTGACGCGGTCGCGAAAGCCTACCGGGCCCAGGGGATACCGACCTTCTACGTGATTAGCCCGGAGGGCAAAGTGCTGTTCGTCGAGGGCGGCACCTTGCACGAGAACTCAATTAAGGCGGCAATCGACAAGGCGCTGCAGGGTTTGGGCCAGCCTAACCCGGCCGCAGCCCCCGCCGCTCCCGGAACGTGATCGGGCGGTCGATTGGGCGATGAAATTGAGGGGCGTGGAGGCAGGGACGGGTGTTTGGTTGGAGCCGGGCACGCTCCCGTTTCGGCGGCGTGTGCCGGGCGACGCGTTGGTGTTGCAGGAGAACGGGCCGGGGGCATATAATGCTGGGCTGTCGCTAAGCGCTGATGGGCGCGGGGGGCTGTGACAAGGTAACTCGGGTCCGGTTTTGAAAGGAATTGGTGTGCATGATTAGAGTGCGGGTACGCAGCAATGAGTCCGTGGAGCAGATGGTGCGCCGCTTCAAGAAGCTCTGCGAGAAGGAAGGCCTGACGCGCGACATTAAGCGAACCAGCTATTACGAGAAGCCCTCCGAGCGCCGCCGCAGAAAAGCTCGCAAATCACTCAAGCGGATTATCCGCGAACAGTTCTGATCGCGGCCCCGGACCAGGCCGGCGATGACCCGCATCACACGCGGCCAATAGGGAAGAAGTCCAATCCGGAAACAGAACAGGCGCGCGCTCTGCGCAATGCGGGGGAGTGGCTATGTGTTTGAAAAGGCCCCGGCTTTTCCCCTGTAGGCAGGTACGCGCGTGGCCTTGAGAGGCGAGGGGCAACAGGGGCGCAGGGCGACACTTCTCTTGACAGTCCGGTAACGCGCTTTTAAATTCGAGTTTCGCGTCGCATTCGCACTGGCGTGTACGGTGCGGCAGCCACGGCGAGCGGCTTTCGCGAGGTAGGGCGGCTTTCGCGAGGCAGGGCGGTTTGTTTACGATTTCCGACCGGTTCCGACCTCCTGCACCGTCTATAGGGTGTTTTCGCCAGTACAGGCGTGATGCTTGCCAGTGACGGCGTGACGCTCACCAGGGACAGGCGTGATGCTCAAATGTGAGGACCAGGCGTGATCGAAGTCCGAAACCTCTCAAAGTACTACGGCGCTCATCGAGCGGTGGACAATATTTCCTTCACCGTGGCCGATGGCGAAATCGTCGGTTTCTTGGGCCCGAACGGTGCGGGGAAGACGACCACCATCCGCATACTGACCTGCTTTCAGCCGGCCACATCTGGGTCGGCCACGGTCGCGGGCCATGACGTATTCACGGAGTCGCTGGCGGTGCGAGCGGCGGTTGGGTACATGCCGGAAAACGTTCCGCTGTACCCGGAAATGCGGGTGCGCGAGTACCTGCGGTTCCGGGGCAAGCTGCGCGGGCTGGATGGCGCGGCGCGGGAGGCGGCGATCGACCGCGTGACGCAGCGTTGCTGGCTGCAGGACGTGATCAACCGGCCGATCAGCCAGCTTTCGAAGGGTTTCAGGCAGCGCGTGGGGCTGGCGGACGCACTGTTGCACAACCCGCCGGTGCTGATTCTGGATGAGCCGACGGTCGGGCTCGACCCGACGCAGATTCGCGAGACGCGCTCGCTGATCCGCGAGCTGGCGCAGGATCACACGGTCATACTTTCCAGCCATATTTTGCCCGAGGTCGAGGCGACCTGTCAGCGGATCATCATCATTCACAAGGGCAAGCTGGTCGCGTCCGGTTCGCCAAGCGAGTTGCGCGAACGGATCAGCGAAGGGGCCAAAGTCATTGCCGAGATCAAGGGCGCTCCGGACGAAATCGGCGCGGCCGTGCGACAGTTGCCGGGGGTGACGGACGTGCAAGCGGAACGCCGGGACGGGTGGACGCGTTTGGCGGTGGTTGCGGCGAGCGACCTGCGGGAGACGATCGCGCAGACCGCGTTCACGCGGGGTTGGGCGGTGCGTGAGCTACACCGCGACGCGGCCAGTCTGGAAGACTTCTTCGTCAAGATCGTGACCGGGGCGCACGAGCAGGAATAAGCGGGAAGCGACCTGCGAGGAGCATTGCACTATGAGAAATGTTGTGGCGGTGATGCAGCGCGAGCTGCTTTCCCTTTTCTGGTCGCCGATCGGCTACATCGTGATAACGGGTTTTTGGCTCGTGACCGGGGTGCTGGTGTGCGCGACGAAGGCGTTCACGCCCGGGCAGCCAGCGATGCTGCGGGACGTCTTCATGTGGACGCCGTTCGTGCTGACGCTGATCATTCCGGCGATCAGCATGCGGACGTTGAGCGAGGAATACCGCACGGGGACGATTGAGAGTTTGATGACGGCCCCGGTGACCGACACGCAAATGGTGCTCGGCAAGTACCTTGCGTCATACATTTTCTACCTGGTGATGATCGCCGGGACGCTGATTTACCTGGTATTGATGGCGATTTTCGGTGATCCGGACTGGGGTAGCGCCGCCGCGGCGTACCTGGGTCTGATACTGGTGGGGCTGGCCTTTACGGCGTTCGGAGTGTTCGCCAGCAGCCTGACGCATAACCAGATTGTGGCGTGGATTCTGGGGGCGGTTCCACTGATGCTGGTGGCGTGGTTTGCGTATTTCATCGTGGGCCAGGTGGAGGGCTGGATGCGCGAGGTTCTCCAACAAGTCAACATCATGGGCCGCTTTGGCGAGTTTGCTCGCGGCCAGGTCGCGCTGGACGGGGTGGTTTTCTTCATCGCGGCCGCGTTCCTGTTTCTGTTTCTGACGGTCAAAGTGGTGGAGTCGCGGCGATGGCGGTAGCAGAACCAATGACTTCTTCAAAACGCCGGTTCCTATTTGGGTTCAATGTAGCTGTTCAGTCGCTGCTGGTGTTGGCAGTGGTGATTGGGGTGGTTTGGATCGCGAAGCGCTTTAACGCGCAAGCGGACTGGACCAGCATGGGCATCAACAGTCTGAGCCCGCGGACGGAGCAAATGCTGCGCGGGCTGGATCAAAACATCTACATTACGGCCCTGTTCGCCAAGCCGGACAAGGAACGCGACAAAATTCAGTACAAGCGTTGGCAGGAACTGAAGGACCTGATGGACCTGTATCAGTCGGTGGGCGGTGCGCGGGTCACGACGCGCATCATCGAGCCGAACCTGGACAAGGCCGAGACGGACAAGCTGCTCGAGCGGCTCAAGAAACTGCCGATCTATCGCGACGAGGCTCAGCCGCACAAGGAAGCGCTGGAGAAGCAGTTGCCGCCCTTGTCGGAGAAGATCAGCGCGCTGGCTTCGGCCGAACTTCAGCAGCTTGAAGCTTTGCAAGGATCGGAACCGGCTCTGGCGCGGAACCGTGCGCTGAACATCATCCGCAATCACTGGCAGAAGATACTGCAGGACTCCAATGAAATTCCAGAGTTGCTCCAGGAGCTGGAGCGGGCCGAGGTGCCGCGTTATGGCCGGGCGATCAAGAGCGTGCGGGATTTCCTGGAGGCGACCAAACTGCGCGCCGAGGACACGGCGGGCTGGATGACCGGCGAGGGGCTGTCGGTAGCGGGGCTGACGCCGGATGCGAGAACGTTTTTCGAGGAATCCAAGACGCGCTACGCCGAGGTCCTGGCCGAGGCGGATAGTCTGTTGGAGGCGACCAAGGATCTGAAGGAAGTAAAGCTCGAGGAAATCCACACCGAGCTGACGCGCTGGCAGCATGGCCCGCCGGTGCTGGTTGAGAGCGAGAAAGAAGCCCGGGTCGTGTCCAATTACGAGCTGTGGCAGCCGCCGAAGGACCGGCATGCCCCCGTCGGGCCGGAGGGAGATGACCGGGTGTTCGCGGGCGAGTCGGCGATCTCGTCGGCGATACTCAAGTTGACGCAGAAGGACAAGGCGGCGGTGGTGTTCACGCGTTTTGGCGGGACCTCGCCGATCAAGCCCGACTACTCGCAGATGAACTTCATGAACATGCGGCAGATGCCGACGGCGCCTTACCAGGAGCTGGCTCAGATTCTCGAGCAGGAGAACTTCGTAACGCACGACTGGGACGTGTCCAAGGAAAAGACGCCGCCCACGGTTGAAGGCACGACCCGCAGCATATACGTGGTCTTCCCGCCCGAGCCGTCGCCGCAACAGGGCATCACGCCGGCCGATCGGCAGATCATTCTGGACGCGGTGAATGCCTCCGGGGCGGCCATCTTCCTGGCCGGCTACGAGCAGCCCGCGGGCCCGTTCGGCGGACCTTCCGGGGGTTACGAGTATGCCGAGTACCTGAAGAGCACCTGGGGCATCGAGGTGGACTCGAAGTATGTGGCGTGGCGGTTCACGCCCAATCCGCAGAGGCCGGGTTGGTGGGCGCCCGCCGCGCGTGACCCGATCCTGAGTACAGGGGGCGGCCCCGAAAGTCCGGTGCGGTTGACAGACCACCCGATCACCGAGCCGTTGCAGAATGACCGTGCGGCGTTCTACGCCGCTTGCCCGGTGCGCGTGAGCGAGGCGGCCAGCCGGCCCGCGGGTCTGGAGGTGCAGGTTCTGGCGGAGGTCAGGGATACCCAAGACGTGTGGGCCCTGGGTGACCTGATGAGGGTCAGCGAGGAGATCAAGCGTAATCAGGGCTGCACGCGGCCGAGCGAAGACGACGTCCGGGCCCCCTTTGCCCTGGCGGTGGCCGCCAGTGACGCATCGGGAAAGAAGGTTGTTGTTTTCGGCAGTGAACAGTTCATGGCCGACAACGTGGCTCAGGCCTCGGGCTTCATGCAGATCGGCAATGCGCTGGTCATTGGTCAGCTTTATCCGGCCAATACCGACATTTTTGTCAACACGCTGCACTGGCTGACGGGCGAGTCCAACCGTATCGCGCTTGGACCGCGCGGGGAGGTGCCGCGGCTGACGAAACTGGATGAGGCTTGGGCTAACCGTCTGCCGTGGCTGCTGCTCGGCATTTGGCCGGCCTCGGCGCTGCTGGTCGGAATGTGCGTTTGGTTCGTGCGACGGAGATAGCAGGGATGAATTTTAAAACTACAGGGCTCCTGGTGGCGCTGGTGGTGGTGTTGGGCGCCGTCTGGGTTTTCTATCCGAAGTCGACCGCGCCCGATGAGACGGCGGTTACCGTAGCGCCGCCGAGCAAACAGGACACGCAGCCCTTGCTTAGCCCGGCTCCGGAAAGCAAGAGCATAGTGCGCGTGGCTGTAGAGCGGCCGAACAAGCCGCGGCTGGTATTCACCCGCGCGCCAAAGGCGGAGCAGCCGGACCAGATGGAGAACTGGCAGGCGGATGAGCCGCTGGCGGTGCCGGTGCAGACTTACACGGTGGATGGGCTGGTTTCGACCATGATCGGCCTGCAGACGCGTGGTTCGTTCAAGCCGGGCGAGGCCGGTGGCCCGACCGAGGCCGACGCGGGGCTGAACCCGCCGGTGGCGACGGTGACGCTCACCGACAAGAACGGGCGGGAGTACAAGTTCGAAGTCGGCCAGAAGGCGGCCATGAGCACGGACACGTACCTGCGGCTGGCAGGCGAGGGTTATATCCACATTGTCTCGCGCGAGCTGGAGTCGCAGGTCAAGAGGGAATTCGACGAGTACCGCGACAAGAAGCTGCTGACGCTCAACCCCAGCAATGCAGTGCGGCTAGCAATGCAGGTTGAGGGCAAGCCGTATGAGTTTGCACGCGGCGCAGACAGTCAATGGGTGATCGACGCCCCGATTAAGTCGCATGCTGAACGCGAACCGGTGATGGAACTGCTGCGCAAATTGTCCGGTCTGCGGGCGGTCGAATTCCTCAGCGGCTCCAATGTCGACCTGGCGAGTTACGGGCTGGATCGTCCCTACCTGGTGGCGGACGTCACGACTGAAACCAAGAAGACCAAACCGCAGCCGGTGGACGAGAGTGCGTCGCAGCCGGCCGAACCGCAGGAGGAGACGATTACGGAGCACGTGGGTTTGCAGATTGGCGGGTTTGCGGACCTGAAGAAGGAAAACCGTTACGTCAAACTGGCCGGCCAGGATTGGGTCGCGACGGTTGCCCAGAAGGACGTGGCGCCGCTGGTGCCGGATTTGGCGAAGCTGCGCGACTCGCGCGTGACGCGCGTCGCGCCGAATATGGCCCAAAAGTTGTCGCTATCGGCCGAGGGGGTGACGGTTGCGCTGGAGAAAACTGGCGGCAAGTGGCAGGGTCAGGGCGAGCTGGCCGACCTGGAGCCGGCCGCGGTGAACGATCTGCTGCAGGCTTTTGAGGATCTGCGGGCGATCGATTACATCGACGAGCCTAACGATTTGGCCGAATATGGACTGGCGGAGCCGCGTGCCGTAGTGTCAGTCACCGTCAGCGGCAGCGTGGAGCCGGTGACGTTGCGGATCGGCAATCTTACCAAGAGCGGGCGCAATGCGTACGTGCAGCGTGAGGGTGAGCCGACGGTGTTCGTGGTCAGCGCTCAGCAGGCGTATCGGATGGTCGTTCCGCCGCTGACGCTGCGCTCGCGCAAGATTGTCTCCATTGATGAGGACAGTATACAGCGGCTGGCAATCGAGCGTGGCGGGACGCGCTACGAGTTGGTTCGCGAAGAGGACCAGTGGAAGCCGGCGGCTGCATTGGATATGCCCATTGATGAAGGGCCGGTGCGGGCCATTGTCAATGACCTTTCTCATCTGCGGGCGCGCAAGGTTGTGGCGCGGGGTGATGAGGGCCGTTACGGTCTGGATCAACCTGAGCTGACGATTCACTTCGCAGTGACGGAGGCGCCGGCCGCGGATAAGGCGACCACGCAGCCCGAGGCCGGGCCGCCGGCGCCGCCGGTGGTCAACGAGCATACGCTGCGTGTCAGCCGGCGGGAGAAGACGGCCTTCGCGCGTTTCGATGACGATCCGTACGTATACGAGTTGGACGACACGGTCTACCGCGTGTTGTCGGCTGAATTGCTGAATCGTAAGCTCTTCCCCTTTGCCGCGGACGAGGTTGTCGGCGTAACGGTGGTTCAACCCTCGGGCACACTGGAGTTTGCCAAGCAGGACGACCAATGGGTATTTACGCCGGATCCGTTTGTGAAGATCGCTCAGGACAAGGTGAACGAATTGATAAACACTTTGAGTGGACTGCGAGCTGAAAGCTTTGTGCAGTACCGCGGCGCGGACTTCCAAGCCAACGGCTTGTTTACCGCCCCGCTGACCACCAGCCTGAAGCTTAAGAATGGGGAGCTTGCGAACCTCAAGATCGAACAGAAGACGGGTGATACGTCGCCGCTGGCGGGCTGGGTCGAAGAGAAGTGCGCATTCCGGCTGGCGCCGGCCGACTACGACAGGCTGATTCGCACGCTGGACCATTACCTGCAGGGCGAGGCGCCCAAGACTGACGCGGCTAAGCCTTAAGGCCGGTCCGAAGCGCCCCCGGCCCCCGCAACCGTAGGCTGCATTGCCGGCGGGTCTGAAGTAAACAAGACAGTCGTTCTACTGGCCATCGCAGTTGTGCTGCGGTGGTCAGTTCGTGTATTTGGGCGTTCTTCTGACGAAGATTCGCCAGGGACGAAGAGTGTGCGGACTGGTGGCCGGATCCGACGCTAGAAGTGTCCCAGGAATACAGTAACGCCAGCATGCTTTCGAGGGGAGTGCTGCGCAGCCCTGTCTTGCATTTAGAGAGCGGTAGTCAATCTCATAATAGATCATTGCCGCCGTGTACCAGTGCGGACGCTTGACGTTCAACGGCTTTGTGGGTATTTTTCTCATTAATCGGGGGCTGGACGGGGTTGGTATCGGGGTGGAAGGACCGAGCCGTGAACAACAACGTCGCAGAGAAGTACATGCAAGCCCGCCGGGAACTGATCGCTCGGCTGGGGCAAATCGAGAATGAGTTGCAGCAAATCAAGTCGGCCCTGGGCTTGGAGGATAATGGGCAGGCGCGGTTCGCCCCGGCCGGGCGCGGCGCGCCGCGCGGCAAACGCAGGGGCAAACGCGGATCCGGCCTGTTGGCCATCCTGCGAACGCTGAATGACAAGGGGCCCATCAAGCCGACGGAGCTCGCGCAACTGTCGGGGGTCCGCGCCACGACCGTCTCCAACGCCCTGAGCACACTCAAGAACAAGCGACTCACCGCGCGCTCTGACCGCGGCTGGACACTGACGCCGGCCGGCAAGGCGGAACTGGCGCAGCGCGAAAAACAAATGGCCTGATCCCCTCGTTGGATCGGGCGGGGGGACACATGAGTATTTACCCGCCATAGCGTGGCCGGGAATCCGTAGCGGTTCCCGGCCACGCGTGCCTCGGCGCTTCAAGCCCAGCGAACGTGGCCGCCGAGCTGATCAAAACTCCGCCGCAGCTACTACAATGACGCATCTGGGTGGAGTATGTGGCTTCACTGAATCGCAGCTTTGGAGAACGAGCATGGAGCGCCAGGCGATACCACTGAACGAACTACACCTGCCCGTTTTTGCGGCCTGGGAGCCGGGCTGGTTTTTACTGACGGCCGGCGAAAACAAGCCGGGCGGCTTTAACAGCATGACCGTTTCGTGGGGGGCGCTGGGGGTGATGTGGCACCGGCCGCTGTTGATGGTTGTGGTGCGGCCACACCGTTACACGCGTGAGTTCATGGAGCGCTTTGATACGTTCAGTCTGTGCGCCTTCGACCAGGCCCACCGGGCGGCGCTGGAGTTGCTGGGCACCCGGTCGGGGCGCGACACGCAGAAGATGGCCGAATGCGGCCTCACGCCGATCGCCCTGAGCCGCATTGCCTGTCCGGGTTTTTCGGAAGCGAAGCTGATTCTCGAATGCCGCAAGGTGTATTTCGACGATCTCGAACCGGCGCATTTCCTGGGCGACTTCATCGCGCCGCACTACCAGGGCGACTACCACCGTATCTATTTTGGGGAGGTCCTGGCGGCGGAGGGGACGGCCGAATTTCGCGGCGGGTAGCGAGCGTCTTTGGTCACAGAGGCCCTCGGCGCCGCGCCTAAGCGGCAGTTCGAGATCATTGAGCCCGACAAGTTCGTCCGCATAACGATGGTCAGTTTGCAGATTCACCAGAAGTCTGCGGGCCGACTACTCGGACCATGCCGAATTCGTGGTGACCGCCAGACATTTAAATGATTTTGAGGCCCAGATGAAGCCGAACACGACCTACGACCTCGGCGCCCCCGGCCCGGGCTTCAGAGTGATGAACTACAAAGGTGAGGAAGTGCCCGGCGTCCAGCTCAATCCGGGCATGAAGTACATGCTAGTTCTAACTGTGAAGGCCGATAAAAGCGAGACTGCCCAAATCTATTTTGAGACTAAGTAAGCCAGAAAGGCATAGGCGAGCCAAGCGGGACTGCCGGCAGACCCCACGCCGGTGGTCCCGCTTTTCGTTTGGGACTTTCTGCCAGGGGTATGAACCAATAGCTTCGCGTCTCCCTGCGGGGCGTCGTACCGCCCGAGCCGCAGCAAGGATTGCCTTCGCGGAGGGTTTGATTTTTGGGACCACCTGGCATAACGTTTTGTAATGACGCGGGGGATAGTCCGAGCACTAGATGCTCGTGGAGAAGAGGAGCAGGTCTCACCATGAGTTTACAGGGTGTTCTTGCTGCGCGGCTTGCGCGCTGGCCGGCCGTGTTGGTCTTGCTGTTTTCCGCAACCTTGCTGCTGCCGGGCGGATGTCCGCGGCTAGATCAGGGGCCGTCGGGCGACAGCATTATTGACGAGACGAACGACGATGGTTTGGGGC
>JAGPEO010000075.1 GCA_018056925.1 Phycisphaerae bacterium | reverse complement strand
GTTCAGAGCGTCAAAGCAAGATTCGGTGCTGCGCGATCGGCGTCGACGCGCGAGCCGCGGGATTACCGGCAGCAGCAGTCCGGAAGGAAGCGTGAGCCAGCCGCCTCCCAATCCGCCGCCTCCAGAACCTGAACCACCGCGCGCGCCGGCGGAGGTCGCGCCGCCCAGACCGCCGCCGGCTCAGCCACCGCCTTCTGCGCCGCCGATAGCGGTGCAAGCGCCGCTATGGCCGGCGCGAACCGAGCTGTGGATCTTCTGGTTGAAATTGCGCCTGACGCTCGGCGTTCTTGTGGTGTTGATCGCCGCCGGGCTGATGCTCTGGTTCCAGATGGAGGTACTGCTGCTCGGATTTACGGGCGTGCTGCTGGCCATCTTCTTGTTCACGGTGAGCGACTGGGTGGCGCGCTGGACCCACGTGTGGTACTGGCTTGCGCTGTTGGTCGTGTGCCTGGTGTTGCTGGCAGCGACGGCAGGCGGGGTGTGGCTGCTCGCAGACCAGATTGCGCCGCAGATCCGAACGCTGCGAGAGCAATTGCCCGAGGCATGGCAAACGGTCAAATCATACATGGAGCAAAACCCGGCCGGTGCGTGGGTGCTCGACCAGGCTGGCGCAGGCGTGGAAACCTTGCAGGACGGAACGGTACAGCAACGCGAAGTCATCTCCAAAGGGCTGGGTTACCTGTCGTCGTTCGGACTGGTGCTGACACACGCGCTGGTGGTTCTTTTTGTCGGGCTGTTCGGCGCCATCACGCCGTCGCTGTACGTGCGCGGCATGCTGCGGCTGGTGCCGATGAGACGGCGGCAAAGGGCACGCGAGGTGCTGCAAGCGTTGCGCCGGTTGTTATGGTGGTGGATCGTCGGCCAGTTGATCGCGATGGTCTTCATCGGCGTGGCGACATCGGTGGCGCTGTGGGTGATGGGTATCCCGCTGGCGCTGGCGTTGGGAGTAATCGCGGCGGTGTTGAACTTTATCCCCAATTTTGGCCCGATTTTGGCGACTATCCCGGCTGGGCTGGTGGCCTTGATGCAGGGGCCGGCGGCGCTGGTCTGGGTGATCATCATATACATCATCATTCAGGCCGTGCAGAACCACGTGGTCATGCCGGTAACGATGCAGGCGGCGGTCGAGTTGCCGGCCAGTATTCTGATGTTGGCGCAGGTGTTTATGTGGTATTGGGCGGGGCTGCTGGGGCTGGCCTTGGCGCCGGCGCTGGCGGCGGTGGTGATCAAGTTGGTGCAGATGCTGTACCTGGAGGATTACTTGGGCGACCCCATGCGGCGGGATTGGAGCTTTTGGCCGGAGGGTGCGGAGGAGAGCCCGGAAAAGGGTGGGGGCTGAGGGCCTTGGGTCGCAGGTGCGTGCCGGGCTCGGTCCCGGGCGGCGCTACGGCGGGGCTTGGCGGGAGGCGTTCCTGCGGTATCATGGAAGCGTGTCCGCGAGAGTGGCGGAATTGGCAGACGCGCCAGATTTAGGTTCTGGTGGGTAAACCCCGTGGGGGTTCGAGTCCCCCCTCTCGCAATTAGTCGTTTAAGCATTTCGGTGATTGGGCCAAGAAAAGCGGAGCCCGTTTGTCGCATACGCTGTGGCGACATCAGTATCAACCCGCTTGTTCCTTGCCCGATGAGTGTTTACTCTGATGGGAAATGTCTCGCTGGAAAACAGCAGTTGGCACACACCTGCTGCTGAGCGCAGCCGCGGCGTTTGGTGCGCCTGACGGGTTGCCGGCGAGCTACTGTTCCATCTCCTGCGACTCGCCCGCCGCATTCAGTCGCGGCGCGTCGAGCGGGCAGCTTTACATATCCTGGGACCGCGGCCCGGGTGACCGGCGTTACGTCATTGACAACTTCGCGGGCTTTGCGGGCAGCATCCACAGTATCAAGTGGTGGGGCAACTCCACCATCCTCTGGGACGGCCCGGATTGCGACTTTGAGCAGCCGGCGCCGTTCGTGATCAAGTTCTATCACTCCAGCGGCGACGGACCGGATTACCAAAATCCCTCAGCCGTGTACGACCCGGTCTACGCGACATATGCGGACACGGGCTATACCTGGATTGGTATGCCACAACTCGGGCAGATCGATTGCTACACGGTGTTGCTGCCCACCGGCTACACTCCCGGCGACGGTGTGCACTGGATCTCGATCGCCAGCAAGACGGCCGACTGTGATTTTGTGTGGGCCCCGGGCACGGCTGACGGCCCGGCCCCCAGTCAATGGCTCTGTGACAATGGCATTTGTGGACCTGACCCGAGCCAGGGCCATCGCAGCTTCTGTCTGTATACCGCCGACAGCGCCGGCGCCTGCTGCAACGAGGTTACCGGCGCGTGTACGGAAGGCCCGAGCGAACCCGACTGCCTGACTCTCGGTGGCACTTTCTACGAAAACCAGAGCTGTGATGAGCTGCCTGTGCCGAGCACTTGCGGGCCCTGCGGCCCGACAGCCGACGCCAACTGCGACGGCGCCGTGAACACGTTTGACATTGACGCGTTCGTGGTGGCCCTTACCAACCCGGGCTTATGGCGGGCGCTACAACCCTGCGACCTCCTCTGCGCCGCGGACTGCAATCGCGACGGTAGCGTGAATACGTTTGACATCGATGCGTTCGTTCTGTGCCTGACGGGCGACTGCCCCAGCCAACCAGAGTGATAAAGTGATAAAGTGATAGAGTGATAAAGTGGGTCCGCGGATCGCGCCCTTATCGCCCTATCATCTATCACTCTATCACCCTGACGCTTAGCTCCGCCGGCCGCGCTGGGTCAGGAATTCCACTAGCGCCTTATCGAACGGCATCGACGTGTCGAGTGGCACGTAGTCCGCCCGGGCCGCCGCCAGGCGGTCGCGGAGTTCACTGCGCCACGCCTCGACCGCCTCCACGTAGCGCGGGCGGACTGCGGCGGCGTCGGCTACCAGGCTCTCGCCGGTTTCCGGGTCTTCCAGGCGCAGGCTGCCTTCGAACGGAAAGCGGACTTCGGCCGCGTCCAGGATATGCATAACGATGAGGTCATGGCCGCGGAAGCGCACATGGTGCAGCGCCTCGAGCGTCTTTTCCTGATCGGTGAGCAGATCACTGAGTACGACCACCAGGCCGCGATGGCGAATCTGGGCCAGCGCCTGGCTGATGCCCTCCGCCAGGCCCGTCTGCCCCTGCGGGACCACTGCGGCCAGAGCGCTTAGGAGTTGCACCAGATGCTGGCGCCGCGAGCGGGCCGGGAGAAACTGCTTGAGCCCCTGCGCCCCGATTATGCCCAACCCAACGGCGTCCTGCTGGTGCGTGACGAGATAGCCCAAGGCGGCCGCCAGGTGCATGGCGTACATTAGTTTCGCGGCCGGCTGCGGAGAGGGCAGGCCAATCGGCCCGAGCCCGCCCACGTAGCCCATGCTGCCGGAGGCGTCCACCAGCAGGAAGCACTCCAGGTGTGTTTCGGCGTTGTACTTGCGAATGTAGAGCCGGTCTGTGCGGCCGAAGACGTTCCAGTCGATGGCCCGCACGTCGTCACCCTGAACGTACTTGCGGTGCTCACTGAACTCGACGGAAAAGCCTTGCAGTGGAGAAGCGTGCAGGCCGGCCAGAAAGCCTTCAACGATGAAACGCGCCCGCAAGTCCAGCCGGCTGACCTGCTGGATAACCTCGGGATCAAGATACTGGGCCAGCGACGCCATCAGTCACTTCTACACCGGAGAAAGACCGGCGCAACGCGGCTCTGGCACGGCACGTCCGCCGTATTAGCTGGAGGGCGTGGATTCGCGCATCACGTCCTTGATGGCGCTGCGGACGAAACGCATTTTCACGTTGTTCGTCTCGTCAACCTTCAGCACCACCTCGTCATCGCGGGTGTCGACCACCGTCCCGATGATCCCGCCGATGGTCTGGACGCGGTCATTGCGCTTGAGATTCCGAAGCATATCCTGGTAGCGCTGCTGCTCGCGACGCCGCGACCGCGACATCCACCACCAGAAGACACCAATAATCAAGATTAGCGGCAGGAACTGGCGCAACAACATTTCCGTGCCCGAGGGTGGGGCGCCTGTCGGCTGTGTCGTCTGGGCCAACGTTAGCAGTAGGTCAATCATCGAGTTCTCTGTTCGCTTCAGCCGCGGGGCTGGTCAAGAAGTCGCGGCGGAACGCATCGAACGTGCCGTCCGCGATGGCGGCCCGCGTTTGCGCCATCACGTTCTGATAAAAACGAATATTGTGTAGTGATACTAGCGTCCCGCCAAGTATCTCGCCCGACATAAACAGGTGCCGCAGGTAGCCGCGCGAAAAATTGCGGCACGTCTGGCAGTCACAAGCCGGATCCAGCGGCTCGGCCGAAAGCCGGTGCACCGAATTCCGCAGTCGCACCACCCCGCGGCTGGTGAACGCGTAGCCCTTGCGGCCGTTGCGCGTGGGCAGCACGCAGTCGAACTGGTCGATTCCGGCGGCGACGGCTTCGAGCAGATCGCGCGGCGTGCCGACGCCCATGAGATAGCGCGGGCGGTCGCTCGGCAGGCGCCACGCGAAGTCGTCCAGAAACCGCCACATCTCCGGCGGCGGCTCGCCCACGGAAAGGCCGCCCAGCGCGTAACCGTCGAACCCGATCTCGACCAGCCGGCCCAGGCATTCCTGCCGCAAGCTCTGGTCGAGCCCGCCTTGCACGATGCCGTAAAGCGCTTGATCAGCGCGCTGGTGGGCGGCGCGGCTGCGTTGGGCCCAGGCCAGCGTTCGCCGAACCGCGGCGTAGAGGACGTGCGGCTCGGCCGGCAACGGAGGGCACTCGTCGAAGGCCATGATGATGTCCGCCCCGAGCGCGTTCTGGACCGCGATCGACACTTCCGGCGTGAGGCGCACGAGCGCTCCATCCACGTGCGATTGAAACTCGACGCCTTCGTCGTCCAGCCGGCGCAGGCGGGCCAGCGAGAAAACCTGAAACCCGCCGCTGTCCGTCAGAATCGGGCCATTCCAGCCCATGAAGCGATGCAGCCCGCCAAGCTGCTCAACGACCTCCGCTCCAGGCCGCAGCAGCAGGTGGTACGTGTTGGCCAGTAGTATCTGCGTGCCGGTTTCGCAAATCTGTGCGGGCGTAAGCCCCTTGATGGTGGCCTGCGTCCCGACCGGCATGAACGCGGGCGTGTGAATCTGCCCGTGCGGAGTGCGGATCACTCCGGCACGCGCCTTTCCCGCGGTCGTGATAAGCTGAAACGAGAAGCCGCCCGACACCCCGGGACCGCTACTCAGACCGCTTCGGTGCGAGACTGAGCCCGAACTCGGCCAGCCGGCCCTTCACTTCGTTCAACGAAGTGACACCGAAATTGCGCGTGGCCAGCAAGTCCGCTTCAGTAAGTTGAATCAAATCGCCCAACGTCACCACGTTCAGCCGCTGCAAACAGCGGCGGGCGCGGACCGAAAGCTCGAGCTCACTGACCGGCTTAGAGAGCAGCGCTTCGCGTCCCGGCGGCACGTTCACCGCCGGCGTCGGCGGCGGCGCTGCTACCGAGGGAGCCGCAGCCGCTCCGCTTTCCGCAGCCTCCTCAGCCGCCTGACCCAGCCGCAGGCCGCGCTTGGCCAGCAGGGCCTTGATCTCGGCCAGCGAGGTTTCCCCAAAGTTCTTGTAGCTGGTCAGCTCGGCCTCGTTCAGCCGCAGCAAATCGCCGATCGTGCGGATGTTCATTTTCTTGAGGCAGTTGCGGGCCCGCACCGACAGCTCGAATTCGGAGATGGCCGCATCCAGCAAGCGGTTGCGCGGCTCGACCTGCTCGTCGCCGGCCTCAGCCACGACCATTTGCCGGCAGCTCAGGACGTCCTTGTAGAACAGCCGGGCCCGGGCGTGGTTCGGCCAGGCTTTCAGGACGCGCTGCAGGCATTCCAGCGCCTCGTCGTATCGCCCGAGGTCTTCGTAGATGACCGAGAGATTAATAAGAGAGTTGACGTATGCCCGCGGCTGCAGCGACAAGCGTTGATACAGCTCAATCGCCTGTTCGTCGTTACCTTGGATGTCGTACAGCCGGGCGCAGCGGAACATGGCCCGCTCGTGGTCCGGGTCGAGCGTCAGTGCTCTTTCATAGTCTTCGACCGCGGCTTCGCGCCGGTCTTCGTGTTCCTCGATCAGGGCCTTGAGGAAGTACCATTCGGCGCGGTCCTGACCGGCCTGCGCGTGCTTGTCGAGCAGTTGCTGCGCGGTTGGCAAGCGTCCTTCGTGCACGTGAATGGCGGCCGCGGACATGTCCACCTCGAACTCGTCCCATCCTTTTTGGGCCGCTTGCCGCAGCTCGGCCAAAGCTTCCTCCGGACGCCGTTGCCCAATGGCCGCCTTTGCGGCGTAAAAGCGGCGCAGCCGCCCGTCCGGCGTCTTGCCGAACCACTCACGCGCGGCGTCAAACTGCCCCAGTATCAGCCGGCCGGCGGCTAGCTTGATTGCTTCACCCTGCCCCTGCTCGACGCGCCGTTGGTACTCGGTCAGGAGTTCGCCGAACCGTTCGCGCGCCGCGAAAGTCGCGTGCGCCAGGTCCGCAATACGCTCAATCGTCTCGGGATTAACTTCACCCGTCTCAAAAAAAGCCGCGAGCTCGCTACTGACATCCGCCATGGGCGCAGTGCTCCGAAACCAACCTGTAATGGTAGAGCCGATAAACGTCAAACAAGCTATACTATCAAACGTTCGCCGGCTGACAAGCCCGTTGTAAGGACCGCAGCGCTGCAAGCGACCCAAGCACGCCGCAGTCGACCCGCTTTGCGAGGACGGCCGTCACGGATCCGGCCGGACGCCGCTGTGGCGTCCCGGCCCGGCGCCGGTAGGCGTGCGTGAGCCCCGACCGAACCGTCAGGCAGCCGGCCTGGAGTATCCCGCGTGCAAACAGGCAAACCGCCGCTTCTCGACTTGCTGCCTCACCAGGTGCTCATCTTCGACGGCGCCATGGGCACCAATATCCACGCTTTCAACCTGCCCCTTAGCGATTACCGCGGCCTGGAGAATTGTTCAGAGATTCTTATCGAAACGCGGCCGGATGTGATCGAGCAGATCCATCGCTCCTTTCTGGAGCAAGGCTGCGACATAGTTGAGACGAATACCTTCGGCGCCAATCGCGGCGTGCTGAACGAATACGGCCTGGCCGCGCGGACTTACGAGCTGAACGTGCAGGCCGCCCAACTGGCGCAGCGCGTCGCCTCGGCCTACAGCACGCCGAAGCAGCCGCGCTACGTAGCGGGTTCGGTCGGCCCGGGGACGCGCCTGGTTTCGCTGCGGCAGACGAACTATGACGAGCTGCTGGCCGGTTACCTGGAGCAGATGCGCGGGCTGCTCGACGGCGGCGTCGATCTCATCATGATTGAAACGTGCCAGGATATCCTGCAAACCAAGGCCGCCATTCAGGCGGCCCGCCTGGCGTTCGAACGCTGTTCGCGCCGCGTGCCCCTGGCAGTACTGATCACGATCGAGACCAGCAACACTATGCTGATCGGGACCGAGTTGCCGGCAGCCCTGGCGGCCATCGAGGCCTTTCCGGAGGTGGACATCTTCGGCCTGAATTGCGCGACCGGACCACAGGAAATGAGCGCGCACGTGCGTTTCCTGGCGGGCCATAGCTCGCGCCACCTCGCCGTTCTGCCCAACGCCGGAATACCAAGCCTCTTGAATGGTCAGCCGCGTTTTCCCTTGACGCCCGCGGAGCTGGCACGCTGGCTGCGCGAGTTTGTTGAGGCCGACGGCGTGAAGCTGGTTGGTGGCTGTTGTGGAACCACGCCCGAGCACCTAGCCGCCGTGGTCCAAGCTATCCGAGGTCCGGGCGCCGCGAAGCACCACGGCTCCAGCCCGGGACACGAAACCGCCCGGCCCTCGAACACCAAACCGCAGCGAGAGCCGGCCGTCAGCAGCCTGTATTCCGCCACGGCCCTGCGCCAGGAAACGAGTTGTCTGCTGATCGGCGAACGCTGCAACACAAACGGCTCGCGGAAATTCAAGCGTCTGCTGGCCGAGGAGAATCTGGACGGCCTGGTCGAAATGGCGCTCGCACAGGTGCGTGAGGGGGCGCACGTGCTGGACGTCTGCGTGGACTTCGTTGGGCGGGACGGCGTTACTGACATGCAGCGGGTCGTCGACCGCTTTGCGCGCGAGGTGGCCGTTCCGCTCATGCTCGACAGCACGCAGCCGGAGGTCATCGAAGCCGGTCTGAAGCTCGCCGGCGGCAAGTGCATCGTGAACTCGGTGCATCTTGAGGATGGTGAGGAGAAGCTGGCGCGCATCGCGGGGCTGCTGCGGCAGTACGGCGCGGCGGTCGTCGCCCTGACGATCGACGAAGACCCGCAACAGGCCATGGCCAAGACTGCGGCCCGCAAGCTCGAAGTTGCACTCCGCATCCACGAGCTTTTGACCCGCAAATACGGAATCCGCGAAGAGGACATCCTCTTCGACTGCCTCACCTTTCCCGTCACCACGGGAAACGCCGCCGATCGCCGGCTGGCCCTGGAGACGCTTGACGGCGTGGCGGCCATCAGGCGGGCGCTGCCGAATTGCCAGCTCAGCCTGGGAATCAGCAATGTCAGTTTCGGCCTGTCCCCGGCGGCGCGGATTGTGCTGAACTCGGTCTTCCTGTCCGAAGCCACGGCGCGCGGGCTGACGGCGGCCATCGTGCACGCCGGTGGAATTCTGCCGCAGAATCAGATTGGGCCGGAGCGTTGGCAGGCCGCGTTGGACTTGATCTACGACCGCTCGCGGGATGGCGTCACGCCGCTGGAACGCTTCATCAGTCTCTTCGCCGATGGCGAGCAACTCGCTCAGACGGTCAGTATCTCCGCGTTGCCGCTGGAAGAGCGCATCAAGCAAAGGATCATCGAAGGCAACCGGCTGGGAATGGAGGACGACCTGAACCAGGCGCTGCAGCGCTTTCCGGCCATCGACATCATCAACAACTTGCTGCTGGGAGGCATGAAGACCGTCGGCGAGCTGTTCGGCAGCGGCCAGATGCAGTTGCCCTTCGTACTCAAGAGCGCGGAGGCGATGAAGGCGGCCGTCAGTCACCTCGAGCCCCACTTGGAAAAATCTGAGACTGCGCAGCGCGGCAGCATCGTTCTGGCCACGGTGCGTGGCGACGTGCACGACATCGGCAAGAACCTGGTCGATATCATTCTCAGCAACAACGGCTACACGGTCCACAATCTCGGCATCAAGCAGCCCATCAACCAGGTCATCGAAGCCTGGCAGAAGCACCGTGCCAATGCGATCGGCCTGAGCGGGCTGCTGGTGAAGTCCACGCTCGTTATGCGCGACGATCTGGAAGTCCTGAACGAGCACGGTATCACCGTTCCGGTGATCCTGGGTGGGGCAGCTCTGAATCGACGCTATGTGGAGGACGAGCTGCGCAAGATATATCGCGGGCCGCTTTATTACGCCCGCGACGCGTTCGAAGGCCTGACGATCATGCGCGAATTGACTGAGCCGGCGGGCCGCGAGAAGCCGTCAGGCGCGGGCGAAGAATCGGAGGGCGACGGCGATGCCGGGGACGACCGCCCTGTTCCTCCGTTGGTCTCGGCCAAGTTCGGATGCAGAACGGGGCAGGCTGCGCCGGGGGCCAAGGCCGACACTGCGCCGCTCGAATACACGTGCCGCGTTCCTCAACCGCCGTTCTGGGGTGACCGCGTGTTGACCGGCATTCCTCTGGCGGCCGTTCTGCCCTACGTCAATGAGGTAGCGCTTTTTCAGGCTCGGTGGCAATTCCGCCGACATCGCCGCCCCGCCGCGGACTTCGCGCAATACTTAGACGAAGTGGTGCGGCCGATCTACCGTGAACTCATTGCGCGCTGCGAGCGTGAGGACATTATCCAGCCGCGGGTGGTCTACGGATATTGGCCGTGCAATTCGGCGGGAAACGACTTGATTGTCTACGCGCCGCCGCCGCAGGCTGATGCTGCGCCGCGCGAGCATGGCCCGGAACTGCTGCGCTTCAGCTTTCCGCGGCAGCGTGAGGCGCCGTACCGCTGCCTGGCCGACTATTGGCGTCCGGCCAGCGACGGCGTCACCGACGTGGTCGCGTTCACTCTGGTTACTGCTGGGCCGCGCGCCTCGGAAGCCGCTGCGGAGCTGTTTAGCGCGGGACACTATCAGGATTACCTGTTCTTGCATGGTCTGGGGGTCGAAGTGGCCGAGGCCCTGGCGGAGTATGCGCATCGGCAAGTGCGACTTGAACTGGGAGTAGCCGATCACGACGCGCAGGACGTCCGCGCCCTGTTTCGCAAAAGCTACCAGGGCTGTCGCTACAGCTTCGGCTATCCGGCCTGCCCGGCCCTGGAGGATCAGGAATTGCTCATGAAGCTGCTGCGGCCGGAGCGCATCGGCGTGACTCTTTCCGAGCGATTTCAACTAGAGCCTGAACAATCCACCAGCGCTGTGATTTCTTATCACCCGGAGGCGCGCTACTTCAACGTGCGTTGATCACGCCCGTTCCTGTACTTCGCGAGCCGTGATCTTGGCGTTGAGATTTCACCCTCCGGACTAATTCGCCCCTCCGGACAAATTCGCCGCCTATCTCCAAATTCGCCGCTCTGTCATACGGCGTTAAGTTCGCCGGGCCACCTTTTGGCGTTAGCGCGTTTTGTGTTTAAGCGAGGAGTGGCAATATGGCTCTGTTCAGGCAACCGCTCAAGTCAGCTAGCCGGGTCGGCCGAATCTCCAGCTCGCTCCAAGGCCAGGTTAAGAATGTGGGCAAGGCGCTACGCGGCCTGCGGCCCACCGCGCGGTCAACGGCGTGGTTGCGTCTGCGGCGGAAGCCGACTGCGGCCGAGCGGGTGCAGGACGTGGGAAAGCGTCTGCTGTCTTCGCCGACGTTTCGGGTTTTGGCGGCGGCGGGCGCGGCTTACGGCGTATACAAGCTGGTTCAGAAGCTGCGCGAGGAAAGCCTGCGGGGCCAGGTGGTGCTGATTACCGGGGGATCGCGCGGGCTGGGGTTCTTGCTGGCGCGCGAGTTTGCCCGCGAAGGCTGCCGGGTTGCGATCTGTGCCCGGGATGAAGACGAACTGGCCGACGCCGCGCGGGAACTGCGGCGGCAGGGCGCCGATGTGTGCGCCCTGCGCTGCGACGTGGCCGAGCGGCGCCAGGTACTGAGCCTGATTGCGGAAGTAACGGCGCGCTTCGGTCAGATTGACATCCTGGTGAACAACGCCGGCGTGATGCACGTCATGCCGCTGGCAGCCGCGACCGAGGCCGACTTCGAGCGGGCGCTCGACATCATGTTCTGGGGCACGCTTCATGCGTCGTTAGCGGCGGCGCGGCACATGCGTCCGCGGCGCACCGGGCGCATAGTGAACATCACCTCGATCGGCGGCTTTGTGAGCGTGCCGCACATGGCGCCGTATAGCTGCGCCAAGTTCGCCGCGGTCGGGCTGTCGCAAGCTCTGCACGCCGAATTAGCCCCCGACGGCATTTCGGTGACGACGATAGTTCCGGGCCTGATGCGCGTCGGCTCGCACCTGAACGCCTGGTTTCGCGGCGAACAGAAGAAGGAATTCGCATGGTTTTCGACCGCGGCCAGTGTGCCCCTGTTGACCATAAGCGCGGAACGCGCCGCGCGACAGATCGTGGCCGCCACCAAACGCCGCGAGTCCTTGCGCATACTCGGGTTACCGGCCAATATCCTGGAGCGCTTGCATGGCCTGTTCCCCGGATTGACAAACCGCATTATGGCCTTGGTGAATTACAGTCTCCCCGCCATGTCGCGCACCGGCACGACCAGCGATGCACGCGGCATTGATCTTGAGCCGGAACTGCGCTCGCGTCTGCGTGAGCTCATTACGAAACCGGGGCGTGTGGCGGCGCAGTACACGCATGAAACGCGGTAGCGACCGGCGGCTAAAGCCTTTCCGGTTCATTCCGGCCCGATACGGGCCGGCTCTGCTCGCGCTAGGAGATAGAAAAAGAACGCCGACCCGACGATGCTCGTCAATACTCCAACTGGAAACTCGTAGCCGACCGGGCGCTGATGAATGAGGGATAGCGCCACCCGCCCCAAGCCGTCGCAGGCCGCCAGAAACGCCGCTCCCAAAAGCGCGGCTGCGATTGTCAGCGGCAGCGTCCGCGCCCCGAACAGAGCCCGCCCGAAGTGCGGAATCATCAGCCCGACAAAGGCGATCGGGCCGCAATTCGCCACGATTACCGCCGTCAGCAGGCCCACCAACACAAAAGACGTCCATATCAGCGGTTGCACCGCAACGCCGCGTGATGCGGCCACGTGCTCGCCGAGCGCCAGCAAATCCAGGCCACGGCTGGCGAAGATGGCAAACGCCAGCACAACCAGCACCAGGGCAACCACTTCGAGGCTCGCGGCCGGGCGGTAGAAGCTGAGCGAGCCCATCAGCCACACTACGATTTCGTTCGTGACCGTGCCGTCGGATGCGTAAGTCACAAGCAGGATTCCCGCCGCGCTCAAGTAAGAAACGCACACTCCCGCCAGCAGCAGATGCGTCATACTCTGGCCGCCGCGAAGCCGGGCCATCAGATAGACCAGTCCCAGCGCCCCCGCCGCGCCGGCGAGCGCCAGCAGTACGCTGAGCGGTATCCAGCCCAGGAAGCCGGTCAGCCCGGTGAGCATGGCGACGGCCGCCCCGAGCGATGCACCGCTTGCCACGCCGAGCGTGTACGGCTCAGCCAATGGATTCCGGAAGAGCGCCTGGAAGATTACCCCGCCGAGTGCCAAGCCTGCGCCGGCCGCCGCCGCCAGGCACGTTCGTGGCACACGCATTTGCCAGAATAAGTTCGGGGCGCGCTGGCCGAAAATCTCGCTCAGGGGCGTCGGGCCCAGCAAGCTGGAACTCGCGACGATCACGACCGCGATAACCGCCAGCAGTGCCAGACGGGCCGCGGTGGACCGCCCGCTGGGCACGTCAGGGTTCGCGCGGGGGCTGAATCTCGAGGTCGTACTCGTAAAAATTCCGGGCGACATAATAGGCGGTTTCGCGGGCCAACTTGGCGGTCTCGGAATCGACCCGCTCCGCCCCCTCATTCTCGCCAGGCTGGCGCTTACAGGTGACTTCGCGGCCGTCGCGCTCTCTGTCAGCATCCGGCCAAAGCCGGGCATTCGCGGCCGGAGCGCGCGGCGCGATCAGCTTCAGCCGCAGGGCGACCGAAGGTATCAGCAAGGGGTTGTTCTTCTGCGCCAGCCGCAGTTCTTCAATGCGGACGTAGAGCAC
>JAGPEO010000396.1 GCA_018056925.1 Phycisphaerae bacterium | reverse complement strand
TCCGATCGCGGCCGGGTCCATTGCGCAAGTGCATCGGGCCACGCTGGTCAGCGGCGAACAGGTGGTTGTAAAAGTGCAGCGCCCGAACATCCGCTCGATGATTGCGGTCGATCTGGAAATTTTGCTGCACCTGGCGACGCTGGTCGAACGGCACGTCGAGGGATGGCGCGTCTACCATCCCAGCCGCATGGTCGAGGAATTCAGCCGGGTGTTGGAGCGGGAATTGGATTTCACGGTCGAGGCAGCGCATATTGATCGCTTCGCCCGACAATTCGCGCAAGATCCAACCATTTACATTCCCAAGATCTACCGCGAGCTGTCGTCGCGGCGCGTCCTGACGCTCGAATATGTGGATGTCATTCCCGCGACCGATACCACGGCGCTGCGGGCGGCGGGTCTTGATCCGAAAGTCATTGCCGCTCGCGGAGCTGAACTGACGCTCAAACAGATCTTCGTTCACGGCTTCTTCCACGCCGACCCGCATCCGGGCAACGCGTTTGTATTGCCGGGCAACGTGATCTGCCTGCTCGACTTCGGCATGATGGGGCGGATCGACCGGCAGACGCGCGAGCAGGTGGCTGATCTGATCTACACCGTAGCCACGCGCGATGCGGCGCGGGTCTGCCGCAGTCTCCTGCGGCTGGCCAAACCCCCGGATGACGTTGAGCCGGACTTGCGCGCCATGGAGCGCGACGTGGCCGAATTCATCGACGTGAACATCCCCGTCGCGCTGGGTGACCTGCAGTTCGGGCGGTTGGTACACGAGCTGATGCGGCTGATTCGACAATACGAACTTAGTGTGCCGCCGGATATGGTGACCATGCTCAAGGCGGCTGCGACTGTGGAGCGCTTGGTGGCACGGCTTGATTCTGATCTGAATATGATGGCCGTGGCCGAGCCATACATTCGCCGATTGAAGTTGCAGCGCTTGAAGCCGAAGCGCTTCCTGGCTGATGTCTACGAGTCGACTGAAGAATTGTGGCATCTGGCGCGCGAGGTGCCCAGCGGGCTGCGCGACCTGCTGCGGCTGGCCAAGCGCGGGGCGCTGAAGATCAACTTTGAGCATCGCGGGCTGGAAAAGCTGATAGACACGCACGAGCGCGTGGCGAACCGCGTCTCGTTTGCGATCGTCGTGGCGGCCCTGGTAGTGGGATCATCGTTGATCGTGCATTCGCGGCTGCCGCCGACCTGGCACGACATTCCACTGATCGGGCTGATCGGCTACCTGGCCGCCGGAGTGCTGGGATTCATGCTGTTGGTTGCAATCATTCGGCACGGCCGGCTATAGAACTGCCGAGATTGCTCGCGCAATTCCAGCTCGAATGCGAACCAAGGTGGCAATTGCGGTGCAACAGGGCAAGCCCGTTTGTGTTCCACGCAGTGCGTCGCGTATGACTGGCGGACTTGGTTTGTGGCAGGACGAGGCGCTACACAAACTGACAGACAGATGTGGCGTGGCAGGGCGTTCATTCGTAGAATTCCGGCCAGATGCGATGACGACTGGTCGCCAGTGAAGAGAAAGCTCTACGCCCTGTGTTGATCCGCTGTGAATCACTCGTGAAGCGCTACGGCCGGGTAACTGCCCTGAACCGGCTCAGCCTGGAGTTGGAGGCGGGCCTGATCGGGCTATTGGGTCCAAATGGGGCGGGCAAGAGCACGCTCATCAGCATCCTATTGGGTCAGACGCCAGCGACCTCGGGGCGCGCCGAAGTGCTCGGGCTGGACGTGCACCGGCGGCGCCGGCGCGTGCGGCAGCGGGCCGGCTTCATGCCCGAGAACGACTGCCTGATCGGCGGCAGCAGCGGCACGGGATACGTCTACTACACGGCGCGCCTGGCCGGCCTGTCGCACGGCGATGCCATGCAGCGGGCGCACGAGGTGCTGGATTACGTAGGGCTGGACGAGGCCCGCTATCGGCCGGCGGAGCAGTATTCGACCGGCATGAAGCAGCGCCTCAAGCTCGCCCAGGCAATCGTTCACGACCCCGACGTGCTTTTTCTGGACGAGCCGACCAACGGCATGGACCCGCAGGGACGGCAAGCGATGCTCGGTTTGATCAGCGACCTCGGCCGCGCCGGAATCAGCGTGCTGCTCTCCAGCCACCTGCTGCCGGACGTGGAGCGGGTGTGCGAGCGGGTCGTGATTCTCGGCGGTGGGGAGATGCTCGCATCCGGCAGTATCGCCGAGATGCGCCGCCCGCATCCGACGCTGTACACGCTGGATCACAGCGGTGATGGGCAGCATCTGGTCAAAGAGCTTCAGCAGCGGCGTGTGGCCGTACACAACCAATCGAACGGCGTACTGGCGATCGAATTGCCGGGCGCGGGGCAGGAGCGGCTGGTGTTCGAAGCGGCGCGCCAGGCCGGCGCTACCGTACGCGGGCTGCACCCCAAGCGCAGCTCGCTCGAGGAGATGTTCATGACGGCGATTCGCAAACAGGAGCAGAACCGGCGATGAGCGTCACCCCAGCCGGCACCGTTCACAGTGCTCATTACCAGCGCTTCCGCACGCGGCCGCGCACCAGCCGGTGGGCCTGGGTGGCGATGGTCTCGCGCGGCGTGCGGTTGGCGCTGAAGGATCATCGCAACCTGATCCTGCTGATGGCCGCGCCGGGGTTCGTGCTGGGTGCGGTGATCATCTTTTACGTGTTGTCGCTGCTGGAGCAACTGGCCGGGACGCGCGACGCCCAGGGCCTATACAACTTCGTCAAAATCTTCTTGGGCGTGGATATCAGCGGGGCCGCCAAGCTGAGTGATTACAGGCTTCCGCTTTGGGAAGGCGTGTTCGTTCTGATGACCAGGCTGCAACTTTTCTACCTGCTGATTGTCATCAGCCGCCTCGGGCCCGGGCTTATCGCGGACGACCTGAAGACCAACGCGCTGCCGATCTACTTCGCACGGCCGATCACGCCTATGACGTACCTGCTGGGCAAGTGGCTGACGATCAGCGTCTTCATCGCTCTGT
>JAGPEO010000074.1:11006-13205 GCA_018056925.1 Phycisphaerae bacterium | reverse complement strand
GTGCGTCACGAACTCGTCCACCGAAGAGTAGCCGGCCTTGCCGGAGAGCTCCGCCAGCCGGTCATAAGTCGCCTGTTCAATCTTGATTTTTGGCATTTTCATCACCTCTTCACATTGGCGCGGGCATTGCGGCCCTTGATGCCCGGTTTCGCTTCATTCTGTCTCCGCGGGCAACAGGCTCTTGCCGTCCATATAGGCGGGCTTTTCCAGTCCGAACAACTCGAGCACGGTCGGGGCGATGTCGATTATGTTGACCGGCTCTTCCCGCAGTTTCATGTTGCTGAACAGAACGCCCGGCACCAGGGCCGGATGCACGCAGTGATCCCCGCTCCAGGCCTTCCGGTTGTCTTCGAATACCGCCGTGCCGGCCTTGCCGACGGCCGCATCCCAGGAGACGCGGTAGCCGACGTTATAGCCGATCAGGAGGTCCGGGCCCTGGTCGATATAGGGGCCGCGGTACACGTCCGCACTAAGGACCGCCTCGTGTATGGCGACCTCGCCCATCTGGTCGTCGCGCAGGCCGGTGAGCTTGCGGCTCAGTTCTCGAAGTAAATCGCGCGCCTCCTGGCCGGGTGCGACGATGCCCTGGCCTTCGCGGCCCTTTTTATTGATGTAGATGCCCGCCAGGCCGATGGCGTACGCCCGCGTCTTGCTCCAGTCAACGTCGACCAGGTACGGGTGCGATGCCGTTTTTGCCCCGTCCTTTAGAACCATGTACCCGTTCGCGACCAGCCAGGCGTTCAGGTCCACGCCCCGCCGGAACGGCTTGAAGCCGTGATCGGACATGACCAGCAGGGCCGTCTCGTCGCCGATCGCCTCCAGCGTGCGCCCGACCAGGTCATCCATCACCTTGTACATCTGGCGGAACGCCGCCGCGTGTGAGGCCCGCTCTTGCGGCTGCAAGGCCGGGTGCTTCTCGTCGAAGAAGCGGAAGAACATGTGTTGCACGCGGTCGGACGTATCGAACACGCACGCGATCGCGCCCTGCCGCACGCAACGCAGCGTGTCGAAGAACATCGCCTCGCGCTCGGCGTGAATTTCGTAAGTCTGCTCGAGGAACTCGTCCTCAGTCAGCACCTTCTCCGAAAGCGACCACGTGTCCTCCGCCAAACCCAGCGTGGCGAACGTCCCGTGCTTGGCCGCCAGGTAGGTCGCATAACTGGCCGGATGGGAAATCGGCATCACCGGCTTATGCGGGTCAATGTGCAGCGGCGTGCAGTACAGGTCGAAGGGCGGCTCGAAGCTCTTCAACAGGAATTGGCAAATGCCGCGCACCTTGATGCCCGGCGCCGGGTGAAACGCGAAGCGCACCCACTCAGAATACTTGTTAAGCGGCAGGTGAATCTCCTGCCCGTCCAGCCGCATCTTCGCCGCGCCGTTTCCGTCTGAAACCACGCGGAAGGGCAGGCGCATCTCAGGGCGATCCACGCGCAGCGTGTTCACCGGCCCGCGCAGGAAGGATTCGACGGCCCGGCCATTGCGGGTCACCAGGATGCGATCGCCGCCGACGTCGCCGTCCATCGTCGCCCCCTCCTGGCCGGTTTCGACGTAGTGCGTAAAGATGCCCTGGCTGCCGCGCAGGTCCGGCACGCACATGGCCGAAAGCTGCACACCGTGGAACTTGTCCGGCGGAAAGGTCACCGGCACGCGGAGAACTGCGCTGAAAATCCCCGCGTCGCTCAGCACTTTCCACCACGGCTTGCTCTTGCGGGTGAGCGTAATTTCCGGCTTGGAAAGCGGGATGACGTAGCGCCCAAGCTTGACCTTGCGCCGCGGCTCGCGCAGCCGCACCGATGAAATCGTCGGCCGATAATCGGCCGGGTTGCGCGTCAGGAAGTCGAAGACGTTGTGCTTGCCGGGGTTGGCGCCGGTGCTGAAGGAGGACCAGGCGACCGGCGAAAGGGGCGGCCAGGTTGAGCCCAGCCGGCGGAAGCTGCCCTCGTCGCGCAAGCGCTGGAGGTTCGGCAGCAGCCCCTCGTCCATGAACTTTTCCGCCAGCTCCGGATCAAGCCCATCCAGTCCCAGAATGACCACGCGCGGCACTTGGGCGTACTTATACGCATGCCGCCCGCGGATCAGACGCCAGATCAGCCGCAGCGGCCACACCAGCAGAGCGGCGAAGGCAGAAAGCAGCGCGACGAAGATGGTCAGGAAGGACCCGATAAGCGCGATGCCGGCCCCGGGTCCGATATACGCCAG
>JAGPEO010000074.1:0-10906 GCA_018056925.1 Phycisphaerae bacterium | reverse complement strand
AGCGGCCGGCCGCACGACTGGATGGACGAGCCGGAGCCGCAGGTAACCGATCCCGAAACGCGGGAGCGGATTCGTGAAAAAATTGAGGCCGACGCCCTGGATGAATCTGGCGGGCCCTGGCCCGAGCCGGAAGCGGAGCCGGTGCCAGCGGCCGCGCGGTCGCCCGGAGAAGACCCGAGGTCGAGCGAACCGGTAGAGTAGTCGGCGCATGCCGCGTGCACGTTTTGCCAGTCGTGCCGTCAGGTCCAAGACGGCGACCGCTCGCGCTGAGAGAACCCGGATCACGCCACGGGTCGAAATCCCGGACGAAAACGCGGCTGTACTGGAAGTGGCGGGGCGGCGCGTCTCGCTGACTAACTTGAGAAAGGTTTTCTGGCCTGAACTCGGCCTGACCAAGCGGGACTTGCTGCAGTACTACGCGGATGTCGCGCCGGTTCTGCTGCCGCACGTGCGCCAGCGCGCCATGGTGATGAAACGCTATCCGAACGGCGTGGCCGGCAACTTCTTCTTCATGAAACGGGCCCCGGCGCCGCGCCCGGATTGGATCCAGCTTTGCGCCATCGAGCACGATTCGGGGAACGTCATACACTTCCCGGTCGTGCAGGACTTGCCCAGCCTGTTGTGGCTCGTCAACCTCGGCTGCATTGATCTGAACCAGTGGTACGCCCCGTGCGACGACGTGAACCGGCCGGACTATCTGCACTTCGATCTCGACCCGGTACCGAATGCAACTTTTGAACAAGTGCTCGAAACGGCGCTTCACGTGCACGCGGCGCTCGATCGGCTGAAGATACCGGACTATGCGAAAACCACAGGCTCGCGCGGCATACACATCTATGTGCCGATCGTTCGCGGGCCGGTGCAGAAGCAGGTGTGGACTTTCGCCAAAGCCTTTGCCCAGGCTCTGGCGGCCGAACACCCGCAACTCATCACGGCCGAATACCGCAGTCAGAAGCGGCCGCGCAATCGTGTGCTGGTCGACTACAACCAGAATGCCTGGGGACGCACGCTGGCCTCGGTCTACTCGGTCCGGCCGACGCCGCAGGCGACCGTCTCGACGCCCGTGACTTGGCAGGAGATTGAGCGCGGCATCCGCATCACTGATTTCCGCTTGGATAATGTGCCGGCCCGCGTGCGGCGGATCGGCGATTTGTGGAAGCCGTTGCTGCAGCGCGGCGGGCGCTTTCGATTGGAGCGGCTACTGTGACACTGCCGCTTCGCCCGCCGGTGATGCCGATGGAGGCCGAAGTGGCCAAAGAATTGCCGGAAGGTGCGCAGTGGCAGTACGAGCCGAAGTGGGATGGGTTTCGCTGCCTGGCCTTCCGTGACGGCGACGACGTGAACCTGCAATCCAAGGCCGCCAAGCCGCTCAGCCGGTATTTTCCGGAGTTGGTGGCGGCGTTGGCGGCGCTGCGACCGCGGCAGTTCGTGCTGGATGGCGAAATCGTCGTGCCGATCGAAGGGCGGCTGTCGTTCGACGACTTGCTACAACGCATACATCCGGCCGAAAGCCGGATTCGTAAGTTGTCGCGCGAGCGGCCGGCGCTGCTGATCGCATTCGACGTACTCGTGGACGAGCACGGCCGCCTTGTGGCCGACGAGCCGCTTTCGCGGCGCCGGGCGAAGCTGGAAGCGTTCGCGCGGCGTGTCTTGCCAAAGAGCGGGTCGGTGCGGCTCTCTCCGGCGACTTTGGACGTCGATCAGGCGCGTGAGTGGATCCACGATGCCGGCTGGAACCTTGATGGGGTCATCGCCAAGAACCGCAAGCTACCGTACCAACACGAACGCACCGCAGGCATGCTGAAGATCAAGCGTCACCGCAGTGCCGACTGCGTGGTGGGCGGGTTTCGGTATGCGACCAGCGGCCGGTTGGTCGGGTCGCTGCTGCTGGGCCTGTATGATGACGAAGGCAAGCTGAATCATGTGGGGTTCACCTCGGGCATTAAGGTCAGTGAGCGGCCAGCGCTGACTCGAAAGCTCGAGCAGCTCAGAAAGCCGCCGGGTTTTACGGGCAGCGCGCCCGGCGGTCCGAGCCGATGGGCGACGGAACGCTCGACCGAATGGGAACCACTCGCTCCGCGGCTGGTCGTCGAGGTTCAATACGATCATTTCACCGGCGGGCGCTTCCGGCACGGCACGCGCCTGCTACGCTGGCGTCCAGACAAGGACCCGCGGCAGTGCAAGCTGTCGCAAGTGGAGCGCGAGAGCCGGGCGCCGCTGCTGGTTACGTGACACTTCGCGCCTGGCGCGGGTGCGGGGCGAGCGAGTCTGCTTTTTGCACCTCTTGATCCCTCGATCCCTCTCGATGGTCCGCCCCGGCAATCCGGGGCGGTGGCCAACTCATATTGGCAACGGGTAAGGTACGCATAAACTACGAAGTCCGGCATAAAGTGACCGTGAGTTAACCGAACCAGAGAAGAACGCAGTCTGGAGTCAGACCATGCCGCCAACAGCACGCACCGTCCGAGCCCCGCGCGGTACCACGTTGTCCTGCAAAGGCTGGCAGCAGGAAGCCGCCTTGCGCATGCTCATGAACAACCTCGACCCGGATGTGGCCGAGAAGCCCGAAGAACTCATCGTTTACGGGGGCCGAGGGAAGGCCGCCCGCTCGTGGGAGGATTTCGAGCGGATCGTCGCTACGCTCAAACGCCTCGAGAACGACGAAACGATGCTGGTGCAGTCCGGCCGGGCGGTCGGCGTACTCAAGACGCACCCGGACGCGCCGCGGGTGCTCATCAGCAACAGCATGCTCGTGCCGAAATGGGCCACCTGGGACGAGTTCCGGCGGCTTGAGGCTCTCGGGCTGACCATGTACGGCCAGATGACGGCCGGAAGCTGGATTTACATCGGCACGCAGGGCATTTTGCAGGGCACGTACGAGACGTTCGCCGCGGCGGCCCGCAAGCACTTTGGCGGCTCGTTGAGGGGCCGGCTGGTGGTCACGGGCGGGCTGGGCGGCATGGGCGGAGCGCAGCCGCTGGCCGCGACATTCAATGACGGCGTAATGCTGGCGGCTGAAGTCGATCCCCACCGCGTCGAGCGCCGCTTGCAGACGCGCTATCTCGACAAGAGCACCCACAGGCTGGATGAGGCCATCGCCTGGGCGGTCGAGGCCAAAGAGGCCAACCAGGCGGTCTCGATCGCGTGGGTCGGCAACCAGGCTGACCTGTTGGCCGAACTCATTCGCCGCAACATCACGCCCGACGTCCTGACCGACCAGACGTCAGCCCATGATCCGCTGAACGGCTACGTACCCAACGGCATTCTCGGCGGGACGCACGCCTCCGCAACGACCCGGCCGCAGAGTCACGGCGGCGAGCCGTGGAGCGAGGCGCGTTATGCCGCGTTGCTGCGCCTGCGGCAGGAAGACCCGGAGACGTATGTGCGCGAATCGTTCCGCACCATGAACGAACACGTGCGGCACATGCTCGAACTTCAAAAGCGCGGAGCAGTCACGTTTGACTATGGCAACAATCTCCGCGGCCACGCGGTCGAAGCACACGAGCGTTACCGCGGCGCGGCCGGCGATGCGCGGCCGTTCGGGATTGAGCCGGTCGACGCGTTTCGCATTCCGGGCTTCGTCCCTGAATACATCCGCCCGCTCTTCTGCGAGGGTTCCGGTCCGTTCCGCTGGGCGGTGCTGTCGGGCGATCCGCGTGACCTGGCCGCCACGGACGAGGCCGTGCTGGCGACTTTCCCCGAAGAGGCGCATCTCTGCCGCTGGATTCGCCTGGCGCGTGAGAAGGTCGCCTTCCAGGGTCTGCCGGCGCGCATCTGCTGGTTGAAGTACGGCCAGCGGGCACGGATGGGCGCGGTGTTCAACGATCTGGTTCGCACAGGCAAGGTTAGCGCGCCGATCGTCATCGGCCGCGACCATCTCGACTGCGGCTCGGTGGCCAGCCCCAACCGCGAGACTGAGGGCATGAAGGACGGCTCGGACGCAATTGCCGACTGGCCGATGCTGAATGCTCTGGTCAATGCGTCGAGCGGGGCCACGTGGGTCAGCATTCACCACGGCGGCGGCGTGGGTATCGGCTATTCGCTGCACGCCGGAATGGTGATCGTTGCGGACGGTACACCAGAAGCGGAGCGCCGCCTCGCCCGCGTGTTGACCAACGATCCGGCCACCGGCGTGATTCGGCACGTGGACGCAGGTTACGACATTGCCGTCCGCGTAGCGGAGCAAAGAGGCATCGATATCCCGCGTTGTTAGTTACCTGACGTAACGGCACGCCTTATAAACGCGGCAATAAGTGGAAATCCGACACCCACCTAGCATGGTTGGGGCGCAATCAGTATATTCAGGGCGCAGCGGCTGGAACAGTTCCTTGCTCAGGAGAGTCGAAATGAAGCGTCTGCTGCCCATCATGCCGTTAGCGCTCGCCTTCTCCACGATTGCACTGGGACAATTGTTCCCGGTTACACCCGCCGCCGGCACAACGCTGCCACAGGCCGGGCTAAGTGTAGCCCGCGACGGTGGGCGGACTCATATGGCGCTAAACGGCGTTTCGTTCCACGAGACGCCGGACGTAATCTCCGCGGCGCGCCTGATCGAAGTTCCGCAATCGACCGTGTGTCTGGTCTGCTGGGAACAGACCGCACCGGACGGACAACTCACGCCGTACTACGCTATCAGCCTCGACGGCGAAAATATGGCCACTGTGCGGCCGACTTCATATGAATTGAAACTGCAACACAGCCAGTTCGACCCGCTGGGGCGGATCCCCGCAGTTGAGACTGATCTGGCCGCGGATGAAGACTCGCAGATTTACATTGTGCAATTCGTGACTCAGCCTCTGGAGCAATTCAGAACGGCCATCGAGGCACGGGGCGGCACACTGTACAAGTACATTGCCAATCACGCCTATCTCGTGAAACTCGGGCCGCAGGCCCGCCAGGCGGTCGCAGCGCTACCGTTTGTGCGCTGGCTCGGGCCGTACCATCCCGCTTATCGGCTGGAGCACTTTCTTCGCGCCAACCGTGGCGATGCCGGCCAGTTGTTTCCAATGCAGCGCTACAACATTCTACTTTTCGAGCGCGAGGGCGCGCAGGACGTGGTGGCCGACCGGATTGCAGCGCTGGGCGGCGAGGTCAACGTGCGCAATGCGGGGCGGTTCCTGATGCAGGCCACGCTTACGCCGCAGCAGTTGTTCGACGTGATCCGCTGGGACGAAGTGCAGTTCATCGACCGCTGGAGCCCGGCCGAGCCGGACATCGACCTGATTCGCGCCGACGGCGGCGCGGACTACATCGAAACCGTCGCCGGCTATGACGGGGCCGGTGTGCGCGGCGAAGTAATCGACGTCGGCTTCTGCCCCGGCCACGTCGACTTCGCCTCGCGCCCGTTGATCCCGCACACGTCCGCTAGCATCGACACGCACGGCTGTTCGTGTTCGGGAATCATCTTCGGCGACGGGACGGGTGATCCGACGGCGCGCGGCTTGTGCCCGGCCGGTCAGGGTATCATCGCCGACTGGGGGCTGATCGGCTCGCGCTACGCTCACACGGCCGAACTGCTGGAAGATCCCTACTACGCCGTGTTCGTGACGGCCAGCGTGGGCGGCTTCTTGACGACGAGTTACACGACCGTTTCGGCCGACATGGACGATATGCTGTTCGACCTGGACATTCTGCATTGCAACTCGCAGAGCAATGCCGGCAGTCGGGATTCGCGTCCCGAGGCCTGGGCCAAGAATATCGTCTCGTGCGGAGGCATATACCACTACGGAACCCTCGATCCCGCGGACGACTGCTGGTGTGGAGGCGCCAGCATCGGACCGGCGGCCGATGGGCGCGTAAAGCCGGACCTGGTGTTTTATTACGACCGCATTCACACGACCAGCCAGGCTCCGGCTGGATATACAGACGGCTTCTGCTGTACTAGCGGCGCTACGCCCACCGTCGCGGGGCACTTCGGGCTGTTTTTCCAGATGTGGGCCGACGGCATCTTCGGCAACCCGGTCATACCTGGCGCGACCGTGTTCGAGAATCGCCCGCACATGACAACAGCCAAAGCGGCCTTAATCAACACCGCGAATCAATACGAATTCAGTGGCCCGTCGCACGACCTGGGCCGCATGCACCAGGGCTGGGGCCGGCCGAGCGTGGCGAACCTGTATGACGTGCGCAACAAGATATTCGTCATCGACGAAACCGAGCTGTTGCAAAATCTGGAAAGGTACATCTGCCAGGCGTTTGTGGCCCCCGAAGAGCCGGCCCTGAAGGTCACCATGACTTACGCCGACCCGGCCGGCGTGCCGGGCGCGGCCCAAGCGCGTATCAATGACCTGACGCTCAAGGTCGTCTCTCCATCGGGCGTCGAGTACTGGGGCAACAACGGCCTGCTGACGGGCAACTGGTCCACCCCGGGCGGCGCGCCCGACACAATCAACACCGTCGAAAACGTCTTCGTGCGAAACCCCGAGCCGGGCTTGTGGACGGTCACCGTCTTGGCCAACGAGATCAACGAAGACGGGCACGTGGAAACGCCGGAGCTGGACGCGGACTTCGCACTGGTGATCAGCGGCACGCCCGGGTTCGCTCTGCGTCTGCGATTACTGGACCGTCCGCCGGCCTATTTGGCCCCGGGCGAGCCGACGCCGGTTGTGGTGGCAATTGACGAGGGCAGTGAGACGTATGTGCCCGGGTCGGGCGCGCTGCATTACAGCTACGATGGCGGCGCGTTCCAGCAAACTGAGCTGTTGCCGCTGGGTGACAACCTGTACCAGGGCATTCTGCCCGCGGCCACGTGCAGCGCCACGCCGCGCTTCTACTTCAGCGCTGCCGCTAGCGGCGGGGGAATAGTCTACAGCCCGCCGATGGCGCCCGAGGTTCCGTACTCGGCGACCGTGGGTGTGGTGGTCACCGCAATTGCCGACAACTTCGAGCAGGACCTGGGTTGGACGGTGTGGAATGATCCGAGCCTGACCGGCGGCATGTGGCAGCGCGGCATTCCGGTTTCCACGGATGTGGGCCAGCCGCCGACCGCCGATTACGATGGCTCGGGCAAGTGCTGGCTCACTCAGAACGTCGCGGGCGGCTCCGACGTGGATGGCGGGCCGACGTGCCTCATCTCGCCGCTGCTCGACCTTACCGGCCAAACCGACCCGGTGCTGCAATTCGCGCGCTGGTGGGCCAACGATGACCAGGACGGCGATCCGTTCGACGTCGAGGCGTCCAGCGATGGCGGCACGAACTGGGTGCTCCTGCGACGCATTCAAAATGTCCAGCCGGAGTGGGTAGTCGAAACAATACATTTGGCCGACTTTATTCCGCCGACGGACCAGGTCCGACTGCGCTTCAGCGTGCGCGACGTACCGAACAATTCGGTCGACGAAGGCGGCTTGGACGCCGTCTCTATTCGCGGCTTTAACTGTACTGACGGGATCGATCACGGCGATCTGAATTGCGACGGTGTGGTCAATGTCTTCGATATTGATCCGTTCGTGCTGGCATTAACCGACGCCGCCGCCTATGGCGCGGCCTACCCGGGCTGCTCCATACTGAATGCGGACTGCAATGGTGATGGGTCGATCAATGTGTTTGACATCGACTCGTTCGTGCAATGTTTGACATCCGGCTGCTAGGAGTGAAGGCACTGGCAGCCTAACAGGTCCAGCCGGCGGGCCTCCTCACGCCGGCTGGACCACAGAATGTAAACCATCGCGTTCTTGAGCCGGTCCACAGCCGGCTTGGTTAAGGCGCCCAATATCGGTTCGGAGACTTGACATGAACGCCCACCTTTTGAAAGCTGTGTTTCCTGTCGTTCTGCTACAGTTGGCGGCAGCGCCGCCGCCGGAGTCATGTGGCTGGGGCGCGGCGCCCAACGCTGCTTTGACGCTGTCAGTGGTGGACGCCGAGACGCGACTTGCCCTGGGTTGTGCGGCGCCGTTCCACCGCACCCCAAATCAGGTCGCGAATGCCCGCCTTGTTCCGGTCGAGAACTCACCGATCCTGATTGCGTGCTGGGAAGAAACAGCCGCAAGCGGCGCGCCGCAGAGCTATTACGCGATCAGTTTGGACGGTCAGACAATGGCGACCGTGCGCGCGACCTCTTATGCGCTCAAGCTGCGACAGCAGGAGTTCGACCCCGTGGTACGGGCCCCCGCGTTGCCGGATGAGCTGGTTGCGGATGAGTCCGGCCATATCTACATCGTGCAATTCGTGGCCCAACCGCTGCCGGAGTTCCGTGCCGCGATCGAAGCCCGCGGTGGCACACTATACAAATTCCTCCCCAATCACGCGTACGTGGTCAAGATGACGCCGGAGGTGCGCGATGCAGTCGCCGCACTGCCATTCGTGCGCTGGGTTGGACCCTATCACGCCGCCTATCGCATGGAGGCATCCCTGCGCGAGCAGTCGAGAATTGCCGGCTTGCCGGCGGAGCGCTTCAACATTCAGGTATTCGAAGCAGGCGATGATCAGAAGAACGCGGTTGCCCAGCGCATCGAGGCTCTGGGCGGCGTCGTCGACGTGCGCAACGCCGGCAAGTACCTGCTGCGCGCGACGCTTACCCCCAGCCAGGCCGTAACCGTCGCGCATTGGGACGAGGTCGCCTTCATCGATCACTGGGCCCCCGTGGAACTGGCTATGGACAAGTTCCGGTTGGTCGGCGGGGTCGACTATGTCGAGCAGGTGGCCGGTTTCGACGGGGCGGGCGTTCGCGGCGAAGTCCTGGATGTCGGGTTCAATTACCAACATGTGGATTTCGCCTCACGCCCGCTAATCCAGCACACCTCCTCGCCGGGCCATTTCCACGGCGCCTGCTGCTCGGGGATAATCTTTGGCGACGGCACCGGCGACCCGGCTGCGCGCGGCATATGCCCGGCCGGCCAGGGCATTACCGCCGACTGGTATGTATATGAGTCCGGCTCGCGCTACGACTACACGGCCGAGCTGCTTCACGAACCGTACTACGCCGTCTTTCAAAGCTCCAGTTGCGGCACTGGCCGGACATTAGAGTACACCACCATTTCAGCCGAGATCGACACAATAATCTTCGATCTGGATACTGTGCACCTTCAGGCGCAAGCCAATGCCGGCAGTGCTCTGTCCATGGCGGAGGCCTGGGCCAAGAACATCATCTCCTGCGGCGGCGTACAGCACTACGACACGCTGGACCTGGCTGACGACCAATGGGACCACTATGCGAGCACCGGCCCGGCCCTGGACGGCCGCATCAAGCCTGACATGTGTTTCTGGGTAGATTTCATTCACACCGTCGATTACCCGGGCGCGACAGCGTATACCGACGAGTTCGGGGGCACGAGCGGCGCCACGCCGGCCATCGCCGGTCACGTCGGCCTCTTTTTCCAGATGTGGTCCCAGGGCGTCTTCGGCAACGAGTTCGATCCGAATGGCAGCGTTTTCGATAACCGCTGCCACTCGTCCACCGCCAAGGCATTCCTGATCAATACCGGCAACCAGTACCCATTTCAGGGCAAGTCGCATGACCTGACGCGGGTGCACCAGGGTTGGGGCCGGCCCAGCGTCCAGAACATGTGGGACTTGCGCGACCAAGTGTACTTCGTGGACGAAACAGTGGTGCTGAGGCCGTTCGAGAGGTACACGGTGCCGCTGTGGGTCCGGCCGGATCAGCCGGCACTGCGCTGTACTCTGACGTACGCGGACCCGGCCGCCCTGCCGTCGTCCTCGCAACATAGAATCAATGACCTTTCATTGCGGGTTATTTCGCCCACGGGCACAGTTTACTGGGGTAATAACGGCTTGCTGGAAGGCAACTGGTCGGTGCCTGATGGGGAAGCGAACACCATCGACACGGTCGAGAACGTCTTCGTCCCCCATCCGGAGCCGGGCTTCTGGACGGTCCAAGTAATCGCCAGTGAAATCAATGAGGACGGCCACGTCGAGACGCCCGAACTGGACGTTGATTTTGCCCTGGTAGTCACTGGAGTTGCGCACGAGCCACTTGGGATCAGCTTGCCGGAAGGCGTGCCGGCCTATGTCGCGCCGGGCGAGCCGACTTCGATCATTGTCCGCATCGGGGACGGCATAGAAACGTACGTTCCTGGTTCTGGATTGCTGCACTACAGTTTCGACGGCGGAGATTTCCAGACCCGACCGTTGAACGACCTGGGCTCCGGGCTGTACGAGGCCGTCCTGCCGCCGGCCGTATGCAGCGCTACCCCGCGTTTCTACTTCAGCGCCACGGGCAGTGGCGGAACCACCGTCTACAACCCGCCGAACGCACCGGATGCAACGTACACGGCGGACGTGGGTGTCCTAATCATTGCATTTGAGGATGATTTCGAGCAGGACCGCGGCTGGACGGTTTGGAACGACCCCTCGCTGACCGGCGGCGCGTGGGAACGCGGTGCGCCGGTGGTTTCGGGCGTTACAGGCGACCCGCCGAGGGCGGATTACGACGGCTCGGGCAAGTGCTATTTGACGCAGAACTTGCCCGGAAATTCAGACGTCGACGGCGGCCCGACCCGTCTGACCTCGCCGCCTATTGACCTGACGGGTCTGCCCGATCCGGTGCTGGAATTCGCGCGCTGGTGGGCGAACGATGACCAGGACGGTGATCCGTACGACGTCGAGGCCTCGAGCGACGATGGCGAGACTTGGGTCCTGCTGCGCCGCATTCAGAATGTTCAACCTGAATGGGTGCGCGAAGCCATTCACCTGGCCGACTTCATCCCGCTGACCAGCCAGGTCAGACTGCGCTTCAGTGTGCGCGACACGCCGAACAATTCGATTGATGAAGGCGGACTGGACGCCGTTCTGGTCAGCGCCTTCAACTGCACCGACGTAATCGTCTTGGGCGACGTGAATTGCGACGGTTCGATCAACGTTTTTGACATTGATCCGTTCGTGCTCGCGCTGGTTGACCCGGCCGCCTACGCCACGGCGCATCCCGGCTGTCGCATTGATAATGCAGACTGCA
>JAGPEO010000395.1 GCA_018056925.1 Phycisphaerae bacterium | reverse complement strand
TGTGGATCGTCGGCGGACCGGCCAAAAGCATGACTGTTCCGCAGGGCCCGCACGCCGGCCGCGTCTACAGCGGCGGCGACCCGGCCGGTTTCGAAAATTTGATACAGCCGGCCGCCAAGCGGAATCCTCAAAATGCCTGGTTCCGACTGGGCCAACCAACGGTGCTCGGCTCAGGTTTCGCTCAGCACGCGCACTGGGGCCGAATCGAAATCGCGCCCGCCCAAAAAGCGAATGTTTGCCTGTTTGCAACCCTTTTCGTCATCGAGGCGGGCCACCAACAAACCCCGCCCGTTTCAACCGAGCTGGACGAGCGCGAGCTGCGGATCAAATTCGCCGACGCCCAACCCGCGACCGTAGCGTTGCGGCTGGACGATCCGCCTGGCGTGACCGTTACGCGCCCGGACGGCACGGAGTGGAAGTCGCCCTCGTCGGTTGAGATCGATGCACGCCTGGTCGAGGAGCAGTAGCCGGCCCTGACGCGCCGCCGGGCGCGGTGCCGGCGTTGACGGACGGCGGGCGCGCTTGCAAAATCGGCTCAGTGGAGTTTCAGCCCACCCAAACACATGGTCTCCCGAGTACCGCCGCGTCGGCCGGCCGGGCTGCAGTCGCCGGTAGCCGGGCGCTGGCCTGGTTGCGCCTGCTGCGGCCCGCGCAATGGTCGAAAAACGTCTTTTTGTTCGCCGGGCTGGTATTCGGCCACAAGCTGCTGGAACCGCCGAGTCTGCTGCGGGCCGCGCTGGGCTTCATCTGCTTCTGTGTGCTGAGCAGCACCGTATACATCCTCAACGACGTTCACGATCGCAACGAGGATCGCCTTCACCCCCGTAAGCGCTTTCGGCCCATCGCCTCGGGCGAGATCAGCGTGACCGCCGCCGTCCTGTTGGCGATGGCGCTGCTGGCCGCCAGTCTGTTCGCGAGCTGGGCGCTCTCGCCCGGGTTGCTGCTGGTGGCGTGCGTGTACGTGGCGTTGCAGGCCGGCTACACGCTGGCGCTCAAGCACGTCGTGCTGCTGGATGTAGTCTGCATCGGGCTGGGATTCGTGCTGCGCGCCATGGCAGGAGCGGTCGTGGTCAGCGTGGCCATTTCGCATTGGCTGGTGATTTGCACTTTCACGCTGTGTCTGTTCATGGGTTTCAGCAAGCGGCGCTGCGAACTGAGCGCGCTGGCCGAGAACGGCTCGGGCAGTCCCGGTGATCACCGGCGCACGCTGTCACTGTACACGCCGGAACTACTGGATCACTTCACTACGCTCACCGCGGGGATTGCGGTCGTCAGTTTCCTGCTTTACGCGACCGACGCGCGCACCGTGCACCAGTTCCATACTAATTACCTGGTGTACACGCTGCCGCTGGTAGTATACGCGATATTCCGCTTTGCATATCTGGTTGAACACGGGCGAGTCGACGGGCCGACAGATGTGCTGCTGCGCGACCGGCCATTTCAGGCGGCGATTGTGGCGTGGACGCTGGCCGCAACCACTATTGTTTATTACGGGCTGGATTTGCAACGGCTCGTCCTCAGGATGCTCGGGCAAAGCTAGATCACTGGGCCGGTGGACGCGCAGATTCGGGGGCGGCCCGAGGCGTATGCTCCCCAGGGAGTGCACTTATCGCAGATTCTACGACGCCGCGTTTTGGAGGAGCGAGAAGCCTGAAGAGATGGACAAAGCGAAGAGCAGAGCCGGGGCGTGCCGCCCCGGTGTGTACCATTGGCCCTCACTGGCGCTTCTGGCTCGGATTGTTTGGCCCGCGCTGCGGGCCCGGAACGGGTCTCTTGATCCCTCGATCCCTTGCCCTCGCTGGCGCTTCGGGCTCGGACTGTTCGGCACTCGCTTCGGGCTCGGACACCCGGCTCCTTGGTGTGGGGCATCCCCGCGCCGTTACGCGGCTTGGGGCATGGCACCTGCGCGCTGGGTGTGCGGCGGCGCGGCGGCGCTAGGGGCGGTCGTCAAAGCGGGCTATACTTGTGCGGGCGCGCGGCGGGCGCCGCGGAGCGGGGCCGTGCGGCAACCCCGAGAGCGTCCGTACGTCACCATGAGCGCAATGACTGGATTGGGCCCGCGCCAGGGCAGGTTTATGCTGGATTGGCTGCCGTTTCAGGAACCCATCGTGGCAAAGATCGTCGCTGCCGCCGGCGCGCTGCTCGTGCTGACGATCGTGGTGTGGTTCTGGCAGCGACGGCGTGAAGCGGCGCTGGCGGCACGCTGCCGGAAGGAACTGCAGCGCACCCATGACCAACTTCAGCAGCAGCAGCGCGAAATCAGCGAACTGGCAGCGCAGGTAATCGCGACCGGTTCGACCGCCGTAATCGCCGGCTTCCAGGTCGTGCGCCAGATAGAAACCCTTTTCACCGAAGGCCAGCGCTCGCCGGCCGAAGCCGTCGAAGCACTCAAGGCGCTGGCCGCGCGCCAGGGCGCCAACGCCATCATCAATCTCAACAGTCAGCGCCTGCCGAACGGCAAGTGCACCGCCAGCGGTGACGCCGTAATCGTGCGGCCGCTAGCGGGCAACGCCCCGGACGTGCCGGCCGCGGAAATCAAGCGTGGCAACGGCGAGCCGCGCCTGGATCGCAGATGGGATTGACTAACACGGGCCAACCCGAATTGGCATGCTGGGAGTTCGCCGGGCTGTTGCTCACGTACTGGTGCAACGCGCGCTGCGCCTTCTGCTACGTTTTCGGCGGTCCGGACCGCGGCGGCGACATGCCGATGGAACGCGCGGTGAAGCTGTGGCGCGGCCTGGACCGCCACGCCGCCGCCAACGGCAAGACCATGCGGGTCCACCTGGCGGGAGGCGAGCCGTTCGGCGACTGGCCGCGGCTGCTGGCAATATTGCAGAAGGCTCGCGAAGCCGGGCTGACGCCGCCGGACAACATCGAAACCAACGCCTTCTGGGCGACCGATGACGAGCTGACGCGCGCCCGGCTGAGAGTGCTCGACGGGTTGGGGCTGCGGATGCTGGTCGTCAGCGCCGACGT
>JAGPEO010000073.1 GCA_018056925.1 Phycisphaerae bacterium | reverse complement strand
GTGAACGACTCTTCCGGGATAGTCAGCTTTTGACACGTCAAGCCGTCCGCACTGGAGGATTCAACCCAGAACCCGGGAATCACCACATGCATAAGCGTGCGGTCGGCTGTGGACTCCAGAATGGTTATCACCGGTGAAGCCCCCTCGTGAAAGCCGTCCACAAGGCTGACCCATTGCAGGGCGTCGTCGGGACTGCGTGCGAGCTGTTCCGCGTTCGGTCCGGGTGAGAATACCGGGACTTGTAGCGCAGCGTCAGCAACCATGATCAGCGATAGAGCCGCGAAAATGCCAGTTGTTAAGCGCCTCATCTTCACACTCCTAGGACTGAAAGGCCTGATAATAAGATACAACGTAAGCCATAAGCGGGCCAATTTCGGGCAGGAATTCCCATTCGGGCATCATCGTGCCGTTTATGAATAGCAAGATGTAACGCAATGCACTGCAAGACGTTCGCAGTTTACGGACTGCGGTTCCAATCGGTGCGTTTCTGGATGCCGAAATACACAAGCGAGACGGGGCCGAGTAATCCCGATAAGAAAATAGGGCCGCGCCCGTCTTGGACGAGAAGCCTGCGCAAACGACATGACGGCTACACCAGACACCAACAAGACCGAGAGCGGATCGAAAGTCCGCGTCCTCATCGTTGACGACAGCCCCACGGTGCGCGCCGTCCTCCGCAGCCTGCTCGCACGCGAGCCGCGCCTCGAGCTGGTCGGCTCGGCCACTAACGGCCTGGACGCACTTGCCAAGATCGAAGCCCTGCGCCCCGACGTGTGCACGCTCGACATCGAGATGCCGCACCTGGACGGGCTGGACGTGCTGGCGCGTGCCGCGGGCCGCTTCCCGGTCGCGTTCATAATGATCTCCACGCTCACGCAGACCGGGGCGCGGATAACGTTTCAGGCCCTGCGCCGCGGCGCCTTCGACTACATCCCCAAGCCGGAAAGCGTGCTGACGGCACGCGACGAATTCGCTGCGAGCCTGATCGAAAAAGTCCTCGCGGCCGGCAAAGCCAAGGGCCGCGTGCGCCCGAATCTCGAAGGCGGAGTCAAGATCGCCGCCGCGGCTCACGACTCGCTGGGCTGGGTCGTTGGCATCGGCATCAGTTGCGGCGGTCCACAAACACTGTCGGCGCTATTGCCGGCGTTCCCGGCCGATTTTGCACCCATCCTCGTGACCCAGCACATGCCGGTTGAATTCACGCCCATGTTTGCGCGCCATCTCGACCAAATCTGCGCCATGCGCGTCAAAGAGGCCGAGGCGGGCGACCAGCTCACTCCAGGACGGATTCTCGTCGCGCCCGGTGACGCGCACCTGTGTCTCAAAAGGCTCGGAGAGCGCGTCTATGTAGTGCTCGATAGCGGGCCAAAAGTCTCCGGACACCGCCCTTCGGCCGACGCAATGTTCGCTTCCATGGCGGCGGTCTGCGCCCCGCGGTGCGTCGGCCTGGTCATGACGGGCATGGGGCGTGACGGCAGTTCCGGGATAGTGAAACTGCGCCAGGCCGGCTGTCCGACGATTGCCCAGGACGAAGCCACCAGCCTGGTTTTCGGAATGCCGGCCGCGGCGGCGGCCACGGGCTGCGTCGACCGTATCGCACCGCTATCGAAGATTCCGCAGGCGATCGTCGCGATGATGACGCCCGCGGTCAGGTCATGTGAGCGGGCCGGCGCCGGCGCTTCGGGCGGCGCGTCGCGCTGGCAGCGCCCGACATGAACGGACCGGCCATCTTATGAGACGAAAGCCGCGCCGGCTGACTCCTTCAGAGCCTTGATTGAGCCCCAATCTCAACCTGCCGATGTACATGGGCAAGCACGCGGGTCGTTGGCGACCCGGCCGCCTTTGTGCCCCGCGCTTAACTATGTGTGGCCTTGGAGGTCGCCGCTGTGGACGTTTCTTACGTCAATCCGTTCGTGGAGAGTGTCGGTTCGGTTTTCAGCACCATGCTGGGCGTAAACCCGCGGCGCCAAGCGGTGCGAATCAGCTCCGGAACAAATGGCGGGGGCGCCCGTCTGACCTCGCTGATCGGTATCAGCGGGCGGATGCATGGCTGCGTGGCATTGTGCTTCCCGCCGGCCACGGCCTTGAAGCTGGCCAGCAAGATGTTGGGAACGGAGCTAACCGAGATCAACGACGAGGTGCTCGACGCCATTTCGGAGTTGGTGAACATCGTGGCCGGCTCGGCCAAGGCGAAGTTCAACGCCGATCCGCCGCTGCAACTGGGTCTGCCGACAGTGGTCGAGGGCGTTACATACCGGGTGAAGTACCCTAGCAAGTCAATTTGGCTGGAGGTCCCGTTCAGCTCGGACGCGGGCGACTTCAGCATGGAAGTCACCTATAACCCGAATTGAGGCCGCCCGATGAAAGCATTGATCGTCGACGACTCGCTGACGATCCGGCGGATCGTGAGAAAGGCCTTGGCCATCGTAGGCATTAACGATGCGGTGGACGCGGAGGACGGCTGCGCGGCCCTGGAGGCGATCAACAAGACCCAGGATTTTGACCTGATCCTGCTCGATTGGAACATGCCGAAAATGAGCGGGATTGATGCGTTGCGAACCCTGCGTCAGTCCGGCAACAAGACGCCGGTCATCATGGTCACGACCGAGGCGGAGAAATCGCGCGTGATCGACGCCATTAAGACCGGCGCCAATGATTACCTCATCAAACCCTTTTCGCCCGACCAGCTCGCCGCGAAAGTAAAGAACGTGGTCGCGGCCCCTCAATGACGACGCCCTGACCGCTCAAGGCGCGGGCTGGGTCGTCCCGAAATCCACGCGCGGCGCCTGCCGCACCTCCGCGCCGGCGACCTCGAACTGCTCAGCCTTTGTAACACCGGCCCAGGCGGCGTAAATCTTGCCCGGGAACCCGCGTACGAACGTGTTCAACTCACGAACCGACTCGGTGTAGCGCTGCCGCTCGACTGCGATGCGGTTCTCCGTGCCCTCCAGTTGCGTCATTAAATCCTGAAAGCTGGCCTGGGCGCGCAGCTCGGGATAACGCTCCTGCAACAAGAGCAGGCGCGAAAGGGCGCGCTCCATCCCGTTGGCCGCTTCGACTTGCTCGTCGCGCTTGCCCGTGTTCTGGGCCTGGAAGTACTTCTCGCGTGCGTGCGCGATTTCCGTAAATATTTCGCGCTCGTGGCCGGCGTACCCCTTGACCGTTTCGACCAGGTTCGGAACCAGGTCATAGCGGCGCTGCAGCACTACTTCCACCTGGGCCCAGCGTTGATCCACCTGTTCAGATAGTGATATGGCACGGTTGTAGCCGCTTACGGCGCACCCGCCGATGATCAGGGCGAACAACGCCACCACGGCGATAGTGGCAATCAGAACCGGCGCAACTGCCGCTCGTGTTCTCATGTCCGTAAACCTCGGCATCTGATCTAGTCTATGCTCTGACATTCCTACTACGCTCACCAACTTCCCGACGCTCCACCGCCGCCGAACGAACCGCCGCCCCCGCCGCCAAAGCCGCCGTACCCGCCGCCGAAGCCGCCACCGCCCCAACTGCCGCCGCCCAGCGAGCCGCCCCAGCCGCGACGCCCGCTGCCCATCATCGTGCCCAGTATCATCCCCGGCAGGAAACCGCCATCGCTGTATCCTCCCCAGCGGCGATACCCGCGCCGCCGCCGCCCTAGCACCCCCATCAACAGCATGAAGAAAAATACGAACGCCAAACAGGCACAACTGCTGGCGCCCTGCGGCCGCCGTGAGCTCATCTTGCGCACCGGCATTCCGGTCACGGTCACGCCCGCGTTCGAGGCCACCTTGTTGGCCAGGATCAGCGTGCCCTCCCAAATACCCTGCGAATATTGGTTCCTGCGGAAAGCTGGGACGAAGACTTCCCGGGCTACACGCCCGCAGAACAGGTCAGTCAACACCGGTTCCAGCCCGTAGCCGACGTCGATGTCCCACTTGCGATCGTTCACGGCCACCACGATCAGCGCGCCGTTGTCCTTGTCGGCTTGCCCGAGCTTCCATTGCTCGGCTGTGCGAATGGAGAAGTCGCGGATCGGCAGGCCGCCGGTCGTCTTTACGGTCAACACCAGCATTTGCGCGCCGGTCTTTTGTTCCAATTCCAGCAGGTAGCGGTTCAGGCGTGCTTCCGTCGCGTCGTCCACGACACCCGCCAAGTCCACCACGTGGGCCGGCGGCTTGGCCGGGATTTCCTGTGCGCGGCCGAGCTGGACGGTGAAGACGGCGGCCACGAGCACAACGAGAGCCCGGCCCGCCCTGCTCTTGTTTAGGAATCGTCCTTTCTGCTCCACGTCAGTTCCTGATGCTAAAACATTCGCGGCCCTGCGGCGATTATTAATCCGCTGCTGGTTTGGAACGGGCCGGCGGCCAGGGCTGCTCATTGCGCCTGTTCCCGCGGGGCGGGCTGGGCCGGCGCGGGGTGCGACCCGAAGGCGTCCAGGAATGCCGCGAAAGCCTCGACCTCCGCATAGCATTGCTGAAAGCCGCTGAATTCGAGGCGCTCTTCGCCGCCCAGAGCGGTGCTCAAGGTGGCCAAAGGCACGCCTGCAGCCTGGGAGGTCGCGGCGAGAATGTCGCAGGCGCGCGCGGGGACGTCCTTGCCCATCAGGTGCAGCAGACCCCGCGCGACGCGCGCCGTGCGCACAGCGGCCGCCACACACACCTCGTGTAGCAGCTTATGCCGGCCATGAGCGGCCAGCAGCCCGTGCCGCAGTTGGATCAGCTCGCTCTTGACTTCTCGCTCGCACTGTACGCGTAAGTCATGCGCCGGCAGGTTCAAGTCGGCGAAGTAATCGCGCCCGTAGACCAGGTGGTGCACCTGTTGGATCTCGAGGAACTCGAGGGGAAAGGCATCACAGGAGCGCGCGATGTACTCCGGCGTCATGCTGAGCGGCGCGCTGATATTGTGTCGGCCGTAACGTCCGCCACGCTGGGCGATGCGATCGAGCGTCTCCAGGTCGGCTCGGGCCAACACGAGCACGCTCAGGGCCGGCTGGCGCGCGAAACACGGATCGCCCACGAGCCACCCGCCATAGGCGCACAGGCCCAGCATGTTCTCGCCGGCCAAAGCGACGAGTTCACGCGCGAAATCAGCAAAATCCTCCCGGCGGTTGAGCGGGATGCCGGTTACGTCAATGGCCGCCTGTTTTGCTTCGCTCATGGCGCCTCGCGTCTGGTGGAGTTTTGCAGCGATTTACTATAGCCGCTTGCGCTGCTTGAAGTTAAGCAGCAGAAGCGATCAGGTAAGCAGCGGAAGCGATCGAGCATGATCGCTTCCGGCTTACCTGGTTCGACGTAATGCGGATTCAGCGACTCGCGTCGCGCGCTTCAACCCGCCAGATCAATCTCCACGCGCAGCGCTTCGTCGTTGCTGGAGCGCTCGCGGAAGCGCAGGAATCCGACCGGTCGCAGGCCCTTGGGCGCGTCTTTCAGCCGCTCTTTTGCCGCGTATTCAAGCGTCATAGGAACGGCCGGCACGAACGTGATGTTCGAGTCTTCGCCCAGCTTCACAGTGACCGGCACCGGGTTTTCCAGCAGTTGGTCGATATCCACGGTAATCGCGGTCTTGCGCTTCTCCTCCACTACCGCGAAACCGGCGGTAATCACTACCTGGAGCGACTTATTCCCCTTCGTGCTGACCGTTGCCTCGAGTATGCGCGAGTCAAAAGCGCCCTGGTAGAGCGCCTCGCCCTCGCGGTTTTTGACCATGACGCCGATATCCGTAGTGCGTGCGTAGTTCTCGGGCGTCATCTCCAAACGCAGGCGAACGCGGTTGAAGCGCTCGTCCAGCGTCAGATCGTAAGTCAGCTCGTCCCGTCGCCCTTCAAATTCAGCGTCCTTGTGCAGACGCCAACCCTCGATCTGGCCGTCGGCCGTGGTCGCCAGCGGCCGGGCGAACAGGTTGGTCACCGTGATCTGGCCCTTCGGCTTGCTCTTGTCGGCCTCGGTTATGCGTGGCGGATTCGCGTGCAGCCCGAAGAAGCGCACGCCCAGGTTATAGGGCCATTCGCGGTCCGGGCGATCGGCGTGCACGTCCACCTCCCACACGCCCGGCGTCAGTTCGTCCGTAAAGGACCATTCGGCCTCGCGCGTCCCGGCCTCCGTATCCAGTTGCCTGCCGCGCATGCGGAACTCGCGGCCGCGCGGATCGTACACGCGGTCAAAGCTGGCCCTGCTGACTTTGCCCTCCGGCGCGCTCAGGCGCAGTTGCATCGCCGACGCGCCCGGCGGAACTTCCAGGAAATAGCGTTGCGGGTTCCAGCCTTTGACCGACTGATTTTCGAAAGTTTTGATGTAGTTCTCGTCGGCGCTGAAGCGGTAAGGCACAACGACCGTGTTGAGCAGCCGGAATGCCACCAGGCCGTCGCTAACGGCCTCGACCTCGGCGACATTCAGGCCGGGTTCCTTCAATTCCTCCGCATCGTATTCGACGTACACGCGCGCCGCCTGCTCGCCGCGCAGGTAGAAAGTCTCCTGCGGGACGCGGCACCACTTGGCCTTTGAGCGCAGCTCGAACTTGCGCGAGAAGGCCGTGCGCGCTTCCGCGTCCACCAGCGGCGAAAACACCGGCTTGATCGTGAAGACCTGTCGATCCTGCTCGGGCGGGAACCACGTGCCGCGCCAGTACGCCGCACGCGACTTGCCCTGGTATCCAAACGGCGAAGACGTGGAAATGTCGTAGCCGATCAGCGGATCGTCCGGCGCCTGCCTTACCAGGCGGGCCAGAATTTCGGCCGCTTTGGGCAAATCGGGCAGACCGAAGCCCTGGTCGAGCGGCGTGGCGCCGGGCAGGGGCGTGGCCGAAAGCCACAAGGCCCGGCGTACGTCCGCGGCCCGCACGCGCGCTTGCGGATCGCGTTGCAGTTCATGACTGATCAAGTTTGCGCACAGCCCGGCCGCGTACGGACTGGCCATGCTGGTGCCCGCCCAGAAATCGCCGGTCTGGTTGTAGCGTGGAACCGTGGAGGTCGACCAACCCGGCGCGACCACGTCCGGCTTGTCCAACTCGCCGCCGCGCGAACTGAAGACCGTGATGGCCGGTCCGGACATGTTGTAGCCGGCAACGTCGCGTCCCGTATCGGCCGCCATCAGGGCACCGACAGCGATGCAGTCGCTGGCGGCGGCCGGTGTGCCGACGGTGGAAATACCCGGTCCGGAATTACCCGCGGACGTACAAAACAGAACATAAGGATTCGCGCGGAGCCACTTGTCCACGACTTTGTCGATGTCCGAAAAGCCCTCGATTTCGGATTCCACGCCGTAGGACATGTTGCAGACGACCGGCACGTTGTGCTCGCGCGCGTAGCGGGCCGCGTACTCGAAAGCTTTCTTCATGCTCTCGGTCGTGCTGACGCCACCCAGGCTGCCATTGCCGATCTTCAAGCTGATGATCTTGGCTCCGGGCGCCACGCCGTTAAATCCGGGCTGGTTGTTGATCTGATAGCCGGCCGCGATGCCCGCCACGTGCGTGCCGTGCGCCCCGTTGTCGAAGCAAATCACGACCCGCTCTTTGTCGAGGAAAATGTTGAGCGAGAAGGTGAACGGGACCATCTGCTTTTCGGGCTTGGCCCGGTGGAACGTGAACGTGTCGTAGTTGAGCTTGTAGTCCTGCAGCGGCTTCTCGTCGGCGAAGCTGCGGTCAAGGTCGGTGTCGATGAATGCCACCGCATGCTCGTTGCAGCAGGCGTTGCTGAGGGCCGTGACCAATACCGGGAATTTGTCATCTTTTGTGTCGTTGTCGTTCAAATCCGGCTGGCCGGAGTTTATGAACTTCGCCTCGTCGAACATTCCGAGCCACCATAGCCGCTCGACGCCGGCGGGCGCCGCCGGAACGCTGGGCGGCTCGTATTCGATGGGCTCGCCCTCTTCATTGAACTCAACCAGCTTGCCGGTTTGCTCGTCCAGGCGGATGCGGTGCAACTCGACGTCTCCGTCGCCGGTGAAATCCTGGATATCGATCACCTTCACCGCGTTGTCGGGCGTGCGTGTCAGCCCCGGAATTGACGGATCCACGCCGGTATCGAGAACAGCAATCACGACCCCGCGCCCGTCGCTCTCCGGATTCGCCGCCAGGAATTCATCCACGCGGCAGGTTGATAAAGAAAGCTGAGTCCAGCCGGAAAGCTCCTGAGCGCAAACGACCGCGGCTACGGTGCCGACGGCAAACAACAAAACGGACCAACGCATGCACGCCACCTCCAATCTTGGCACGAAAACTCCAGGCCGGAACTGTAACAGCCCGGCGGCCGTAGCGAAACCACCGCCCATCAGCGGCAGGCGCCGGTGAGCGGAGGCCAGCAGGACCCGGGTAAGCGGAGTTCGAAAGGAGCGCGCGGCGAAGGCTCGGCTGAGCTTCTGTCGGCCGGCCTCCCTGCCTTACAGCCGCGTAATGCGCCTCGGCGATTCCAGTGTTGACCATCTGTCGGCGAGGCGCTATATAGGCTATGGTCGAACCTGAGGGAGAAAGCTGTCACACGGTTTCTTTTCCCAAGCTGGAGCAACTACATCCGCGTCGCGGTGTTAATCGGCGCGATAGTGGGGCCGGTGTATGCCGGGCTGATCGTGCTGTACGGTTTCTCACCGCAGGCTACGGACGTGGGGTACGCGCCGCTACAGCCGATCGCATACAGCCACGCTCTGCATGCCGGCGACTTGGGAATCGATTGCCGCTACTGCCATGTCACGGTCGAAGATGGCGCGACGGCCGCCATTCCGCCCACGCAGACGTGTATTAACTGCCACAGCAGCGCGTATGGCATTCGGCGTGACAGCCCGAAGCTGCAGGCGTTGCTCGCGGCTTATTATGGCACTGGCGACCGGCCGGAGACCGCCGGGCTGCCGATACCCTGGGTGCGCGTCCACGATCTCCCGGATTACGTCTACTTTGACCACAGTGCACACGTGCGGCACGGCGTCGGTTGTGCCGAGTGCCACGGGCGCGTGGACCGGATGGAGACGGTGTACCAGGTCCAGCCGCTGAGCATGAGCTGGTGCCTGGAATGCCATCGCAATCCCGGACCGCGGCTGCGCCCGGCGTCAGAGATCACGAATATGACTTGGGCTGGACCGGGGGGCGGCCGGGGCGAGTTACCGGATTCGGCTGCGCGACTGCTGAAGGAATACAACATCCGCGGCGTCGCAGAACTGCAGAGCTGCTCACTGTGTCACCGTTAGCATGATGGCCAGCAAGGATCACAACTACTGGCGCAGTCTCGATGAGCTGGCGAACACGCCGGCCTTTCGGCGCTGGGTCGAGGACGAGTTTCCTGACCTGTGGGAGCGCATAGCGACCGGCGGCAATCCCCATACGCGGCGCCAGTTTCTGAAACTGGCCGGCGCGACGCTGGCGCTGGGCGGGCTGACCGCCTGCCGGTGGCCGAAGGAGGCGATCGTGCCGGCCACGCGCCAACCGGGGAACCGCGTTCCCGGCGTGCCAGTGCAGTACGCCACGACTTACGAGCTGAGCGGGGTGGCGACGGGTGTGCTGGTCACGAGTTACGACGGCCGGCCGATCAAGATCGAGGGGAACGACAAGCATCCGTTCAGTCTGGGTAAGACGAACCACTGGATGCAGGCGGCCGTGCTGGACTTGTACGATCCGGACCGCAGCCAGCACATTCTGCAAAGAACTTCGGGCACAGACAGGTATTTGTCGCGATCACTGGACGACTTCAGGACGTTCGCGGCGCAGCATTTCGAGCGACTGCGAGCCGTGGGCGGGGCCGGATTGTGCGTTTTGAGTGAACCGTCGTCTTCGCCCAGCCGCTTGGACATGAAGTCGCGCTTCCTGGCGGCGTTTCCGCAGGCACAGTGGATCGAATACGAGCCCATATCGCGCGATAATGAGCACAATGGGGCACGTCTGGCGTTCGGCCGGCCGTATAGGTCGCATTTGCACTTGGAGCGGGCCGACGTGCTGGTCGCACTCGACAGCGATTTCTTGATGCTGCATCCCGCCGCGCTCAAGTATGCGCGGGACTTCGCGGCGCGGCGCCGGCCGGATGCGGCGAATGGATACGACTGCAACCGGCTATATGTGCTGGAGAGCAATTTCAGCGTAACCGGCAGCATGGCCGACCGGCGTTATGCTGTGCGTTCTTCGGATATTCGCACGGCATTGGAGCAAATTGCCCAGGCGGTCGCCGCGCGCCTCGATGTTGCGACAAAGCTCCCGGCCCCCGTCGGCGACCTGCCGCTGTCCGAGGCCGCCGCGGAGGCGATCGCGGCGGACCTGGTGGCGCACCGTGGCCGCTGCGCCATCATCGTTGGCCCGCAACAGCCGGCCGAGGTGCACGTTGAGGCGCATTTGCTGAATGATTGGCTCGGGACGCATGGCGAGACGATTACGTTTACGGCTGAGCCGGCGGCCGAGCGGACGGACTATGCGGCGGGCATGGCGGCGTTGGCAGAGCAGATCAGGGCGGGTGGCGTCGACACGCTAGTAATCCTCGGCGGCAATCCGGTTTATGACGCGCCGGCGGAGCTGGGCTTCGGGCGTGCGTCCGGCCAGTCGCCGGATGCCGCGTGCGCCTTCGACAAGATTGGGACGACGGTTCGGCTGGGTCTCTATTTTGATGAGACTTCGCGCTGCTGCGATTGGCATTTGCCGCAGGCCCATTGGCTGGAAGCTTGGGGTGACGGACTGGCCTGGGACGGCACGCTAAGTGTGGCTCAGCCGCTCATTGAGCCGCTGTATGGCGGACTCAGCGCGATCGAGCTGCTGGCTATGCTTGCCGGTGACAAGCTGAGCAGCGGCTACGAAATCGTCCGGCGCACGTTTGCGGAGCGATTCGGCGCACTAGAGAGCCAGGAAGAGCGCTGGAAACAGTCGCTGCACGACGGGGTAGTCGCAGATACGGCTTGGCCGACTGAAAAGCCGGACGTCCGTCCTGTTTCGTTGCCGCCGGCCAAGCCAACCAGTGGCTTTGAAGTGGTGTTCACTCCGGACTACAGCGTCTACGACGGCCGCTTTGCGAATAATGGCTGGCTCCAGGAATGGCCGGATCCCATCACGAAATTGACATGGGGTAACGCAGCGATTTTGTCACCCGAAGACGCGGCCCGCCTCGGCGTCGAACGTGATGGCGACCTGGTGGCTATAGACATGGGAGCTGGCGCCGCGCTGAACGTACCCGCGTACGTACTACCCGGGCACGCCACTGGGTCGATCACCCTCCCGTTGGGCTACGGGCGGTTCGACACCGGCTTCAACGCATACCAGTTACGCCGCAGTGCAGGGCTGGACATAGCGGCGGCCGGGCAATGCCGCCGGGTAGAGGGTCGCGAGGAACTGGCCGGAACGCAGGATCATCACGCGATCCGCTCCAAAGTGGGCGACGCGGAGATACAGAAGCGTATCCCCGTATTGGTGCGTGAGGCCGAACTACATCACTACCGCGAGCACCCGGATTTCGCGGAACACGTCGTGCACGTGCCGGCGTCGGAATCGCTTTGGCGCGAGAAAGAATACACGGGCCATAAATGGGGCATGGCGATCGATTTGTCCGCGTGCACCGGCTGCGGGGCCTGCGTGCTGGCGTGCCAGGCCGAGAACAACATCCCCGTGGTCGGCCCGGACGAAGTGCGGCGCGGCCGCGAGATGCACTGGCTGCGAATCGACCGTTATTTCCGCAAAGATACTGAGGGCGCGGCCGGCGGGAACGCGCAGCCGGTCGCCGTCGTTCATCAACCGATGGCCTGCACGCATTGCGAGAACGCGCCCTGTGAGCAGGTCTGCCCGGTGGCCGCCACGGTACACGACGAGGACGGCCTGAACACGATGGTCTACAACCGCTGCGTCGGCACGCGGTACTGCTCCAACAACTGCCCGCTGAAAGTGCGGCGGTTCAACTGGTTCTACAACCACCATGGGCCGTATCACCCACGCTCCATCAGAATGGGCACCAGCCCGCTGCCCGGCGCGCTGCTCAAACACGCCGAACTGACCGACATCGAGAAAATGGGCCAAAATCCGGCTGTGACCGTTCGCAGCCGCGGCGTGATGGAAAAGTGCACGTTCTGCGTGCAGCGGATTACCGCAGTCAAGATCAAGGCACGCAAGGAGGGTTGGACCAGCATTCCCGATGGCCTGATTACGCCGGCCTGTGCGGCCGCGTGCCCATCTGATGCAATCGTGTTTGGCGATCTGAATGACCCGCGCAGCCGGGTGCGCCAGTTGCACGAGCATCCGCGGGCTTACCCGATTTTGGCAGAATTGAACCTCAGACCCCGAACAGTGTACCTGGCGAAAATACGCAACGCCGGCAGCGGCACGGACGAGGAACATGGCCAGCACGGCGCATAACATCGACAACACGCTGGAGACGCCTGGCCGCCGGGCCGAGTTGGTCACCGGCGGGCTGGACTTTGCCGGTGTAACTGACACCGTCGCCGCAGTCTGGGAGCGCCCGCGGCCGCCACGAGCCTGGTACATCGCAATGGCGTTCGCGCTGACGCTGCTGGGTGTGCTCGGGGCGATGATTCTATACCTTATATTCAACGGCGTCGGCGTTTGGGGTCTGAACAACCCCACGGCTTGGGGCTTTGACATCACAAATTTCGTGTTCTGGGTGGGGATTGGTCACGCGGGGACGCTGATCTCGGCCATTCTGTTCCTGTTCCGGCAGAAATGGCGCACGGGAATCAATCGCTTTGCGGAGGCCATGACAATTTTCGCCGTCATGTGCGCCGGCATCTTCCCGGGCATACACCTGGGCCGCATCTGGCTGGCATACTGGCTGGCCCCCCTGCCGAACCAGATGGCGATGTGGCCGAACTTCCGCAGTCCGCTGTTGTGGGACGTATTCGCGGTCGGCACGTATTTTACGGTCTCAATATTGTTCTGGTATGTCGGGATGATTCCGGATCTGGCCACTTTCCGGGATCGCGGGACCAGCCGCGTGAAGCAGTTCATATACGGCCTGCTGGCGCTGGGCTGGACCGGCTCGTCGCGCCACTGGCACCGGTTTGAGGTGGCGTACCTGATCCTGGCCGCACTGGCGACGCCGCTGGTGCTCAGCGTCCACTCGGTCGTCAGTTTCGATTTCGCCGTCTCACAACTGCCCGGCTGGCACACGACCATCTTCCCGCCCTACTTCGTCGCTGGCGCCATCTTCGGCGGCTTTGCAATGGTGATGACGTTGGCCATTCCGGCGCGCGAGCTATTCGGCCTCAAGCACATTATCACCAAGCGGCACCTGGAGAACTGCGGCAAGATCGTGCTGGTGACGTGCCTGATGGTGGGCTACGCCTACATGATGGAATTCTTCATGTCCTGGTAT
>JAGPEO010000072.1 GCA_018056925.1 Phycisphaerae bacterium | reverse complement strand
TTTATCGACATGCTGACGGCTCACGCGATTCACACCGTAGCCGACATCCGCAGTTTTCCCGGGTCGCGCAAGTATCCGTGGTTCAACTCAGGGCCGCTGTCGGCCACGCTGCGCGCTGCGGATATTGAGTACGAGTCCCTGCGCGAACTCGGCGGACGCCGGCGCCCCAGCCGCCAATCTGTGAACGCGGCCTGGCGCAACGCCTCCTTTCGCGGTTACGCCGACTACATGCAGACACCGGAATTCCACGCGGGCATTGAACGCCTGCTCGCGCTTGCGGCCGCGCACCCAACAGTCATCATGTGTGCCGAGGCGCTGTGGTGGCGTTGTCACCGCGCGCTTGTCTCGGATTACCTGAAGGTGAGCGGCATCCAAGTCTGGCACATTCTTTCAGCCGGCAAAACCCAGGAGCACCCGTACACGTCGGCCGCCCGGATCGTGCGCGGAGTGCTAACGTATCCGGGCGACGCGAACTAAGAATGCTTGCCATTGCGCCGACCGGGATAGAGCGAAATAAGCAGAGCTGGGGCGTGTGGGAGCGGCGCTAAAGAGCAGAGCCGGGGCGTGTCGCCCCGGAGAATACCAACCAGTCCGCGCTCTTCGGGGCGGAGCGCCTACTTCTTCTGGCGAGGGCATGTCCGCGCCGCCGCGCGGCTTGGGCATGGCACTCAGCCCCGGCTTGCGCAGGGCGCCCCAGCCCGCTAGAATGCCCGCTGGTTGGGGCGTGCGTTGCGAGGTGGTTGATGCAGATTATTCGCGAGCCGCGGGTGTACATTGTGGGCCGGGTGGCGGCGAATTCGGCCGAGATTGAGCGCTTTCTGAAGGAACACGGGCTCAGTTGGAGCACGGACACCGAGGTCGGGGCCGAAGCGCTATGTGAGGTGGCCGGGCGCCTGTGCTACATGTCTTTCGGCCAGGGGCGGAAGACGAATGCCGAGTATTTGGCGAACATCATCGAGTCGCAGCACGGGTCGGTGCTGGAGCACGTGGCTTGGAACCTGCTGATTACCGGCGTTTCGCGGTCGTTCACGCATGAGCTGGTGCGGCACCGGGCCGGGTTCGGGTATTCGCAGCTTTCGCAACGGTACGTTGACGAAAGCACCGCGGATTTCGTGGAACCCGATGTGATCGCGGAAGATCCGGAGCTCCACAAGGTGTGGCTGGAGTCGATCCAGCAGGCGCACGCGGCGTACTGCAAGCTGGTCGAGGGGTTGGCGGGGAAGTTTCCGAACGAGCCCTCCGCGACGATGCGGCGGAAGCTGGCCCGGCAAGCCGCGCGCAGCGTTCTGCCGAACGCAACCGAGACAAAGATTTTCGTGACCGGGAACGGCCGGGCCTGGCGGCATTTCATCGAGATGCGGGCCAATGAGCACGCCGAGGTCGAAATCCGCAAGGTGGCGCTGCAAATTCTCCGCCTGATGCAGCAGGAAGCGCCGCACTTGTTCGGGGATTACGAGGTGGTGCGGCTGCCGGATGGGACGCAGGTGGCGCGGACGGCGCATCGGAAGGTGTGAACCAACCGTGAACGGCGGCGGCTGCGATTCAGCCGCTTTTGGCGATGCACCGAAGGCAGAACGCACTCCCGCGCAACCGGCGCATGCCCGCTTGTTTCCACACAGCGCCACCCACCTGCGCAACGCATGGAGCCATGGCCCAATGCACCCGCTCTTACGGCGTGGTATTCTGTACGACCCGGCCCATGGTGGGCCTTGGAGATAGGCATGACTCAGCTCGAGGCGGCCCGAAAAGGCGTAATTACTCCCGAAATGCGGCGCGTCGCGTGCCGCGAGAGCGTTACGCCTGAGTTCATTCGCGACCAGGTGGCGACGGGAAGGATCATCATTCCGGCCAACCTCCGGCACCTGGCGGGTAGCGGAGGGGAGGCGCCGGCGGCGGATTCTGCCGCCACTCGGCCCGCCTCCGCGGAGCAACAGCCGGTCGGACATCCCGGATGTGCGCCCGAGAGCATGCTTTGGGTTAACCAGACGGTTGCGCAGCGGCGGCAACTGCTGGCTGACCCGGAGTACTGCCGCGGCGAACGGGCGCCGAAGCGCCTGGACCCGATGGGCGTGGGGCGCGCCATCTCCACGAAAATCAACGCGAACATCGGGGCGTCACCGGTGGCCAGCGATACGGCCTCGGAGGTTGAGAAGCTGCGGTGGGCGCAACTCTACGGGGCCGACGCGCTGATGGACCTGTCGACGGGCGGCGAGCTGGATTGCTGCCGCCAGGCGATCATCGACAACAGCACGATTCCCATTGGCACGGTGCCGATTTACAGCATGATCGTCGGACGGACGATCGAAGAACTGGATTACGACACGATCCTGCGAACGGTTACCCGCCAAGCCGAGCAAGGCGTGGATTTCTTCACCATTCACGCCGGCATACTGCGCGAGCACCTGGGCCTGATTCGCCGCCGTACGACCGGGCTGGTCAGCCGCGGCGGCTCGCTCATCGCCCGCTGGATGACGTATCACGGCCGGCAGAATCCTTTTTACGAGCTGTTCGACGAGATCAGCGCCATCATGCGCGAGCACGACGTCGCCTATTCGCTGGGCGACGGCGTGCGGCCCGGATGTTTGGCCGACGCCAGCGATCCGGCTCAAATCGCCGAGTTGCACGTACTGGGCGAGCTGGTGCAGCGGGCCCGTGCGGCCGGCGTGCAGGTGATGGTTGAAGGTCCCGGGCACGTTCCCATGAACGAGGTGGCGTGGAACATGGAGAAGCAGCGCGCCGTCTGCGACGACGCTCCGTTCTACGTGCTCGGGCCGGTCGTGAGCGATGTTTTCCCCGGCTACGATCACATCACCAGCGCGATCGGCGCGACCGAAGCGGCAAGAGCCGGTGCGGCCCTGCTGTGTTATGTCACTCCCAGGGAGCACGTCGGCCTGCCCAAGGCCGCGGACGTAAAGGCCGGCTGCATCGCTTACAAAATCGCGGCCCACGCCGGTGACGTCGCGCGCGGTATCCGTGGCGCCCGGCAGTGGGACGACGATATGAGCCGGGCCCGTGCGGCGCTGGATTGGGCGCGGCAGTTCGAGCTGGCCTTCGACGGCGAGACGGCCCGGGCGCTGCACGATGAGGATATTCAGACTGACACCGACTACTGTTCGATGTGCGGCCGCGACTGGTGCAGTCTGCGCATCAGCCGCGACTTAAAATCGAACGGGCCCGCGGAGGGGCAGATGGCCGGCACAGCGGACCCCGCGGCTTGCCCGGCGGGAAAAATAAGCCGCACATTGGACCCTGCAGTATGCCCGGCAGCGAGAACGACCCAGCCTGACGAACCTTAACCAACCCCCGAGGCGGCATTCGTTGTCATCGTGGTGCGTTCAGGCAAAGTGCGGCCGAATCTGCTCGACCCATTCGCGCACGCGCTGCGCCGTCAGATGCTTTTCCGTGTCTTCGTCAATCGCCAACCCGACGAAGTGCTCGCCCACCACGGCCGTCGAGGTGGCCGCCCGGTAGCCACGGCGCGGCCAGGCGCCCACCACCGTCGCGCCGCGCTCGCAGACTTTGCGATACAAGGTTCCCATCGCGTCCTGGAACCGGCCCGAGTAGCCGCCCTGATCACCCAGCCCGAATAGCGCCACTGTTTTGCCGCGCAAGTCCATTCCATCCAGCGCGGGGAAGAACACTTTCCAGTGCTCCTGGAGCGCGCCCTCTTCCCAGGTCGAGATGCCGAGAATCAGCTTGTCGCAACTGGCGAATTCTTCAGGCGTGGTGTCGCGGATGTTCTTGAAGATTGTGATCGCGTCGCCCAACGCGGCGCGGATCATCTCCGCCACCTTTTTCGTGTTGCCCGTCGTGCTACCGTAGAAGAGTCCTGTTTTCATCCGGGGCGCTCCAGAATTCGCGATTTGCCGCGCGCCCGCAATTCGGCGCGGAGCTTGGCCAAGACCTGCCGCTCCTGTGGCGGAATCCGGCCTTCGTTTCCGATTTGGCGCGCTTGATAGGCGACTCGACAGACCGCCTCGAGCGTCTCGGTCAGCACGTAGGCCGTCTCCAAATCCGCGCCCCAGGTAACCGCGCCGTGGTTCTGAAGAATCGCCACATCGTGCTCTTCCAACAACGGCAGGAGCGGCGCCGCCATATCGGCCGTACCCGGCGTGCGATAGGGCACGACCGGCACCTCACCCAGAAAGATGTCTCCTTCTGGCAAGAGTCCGGCCAAAGGCACTGCCCCGGCGAGCGACCAGGTCGTCGCAAATGGCGGGTGCGTGTGCACTATCGCGCGGATATGCGGAGCGGCGCGATACAGGCCCAGGTGCATCAGTATCTCGCTACTGCGCGGGCGAATGCCCGACACTTGGCGGCCGCTGAGGTCCACGATGCACAGGTCGACGGGCCGCAGCAGGCCCTTGCACATCGCGGTCGGCGTACAGAGTACGGTTTCGGGGCCGAGGCGGCAGGAGAAGTTGCCTTCGGTTCCGGCCACGAGTTGGCGGGCATAAGCCCGGCGGCCGATGGCGCACATCTGTTCGGCAAGTTCGAGCATGTCAGGCGATGGTATCGCCGGCGCGGAGCAGTAACAACGGTAAAGAAGTGACCAGCGGCCGGTTACCTTACCACTGCGCTTCCTCGAACGCCCCCATGGCCGGTCCTTTCGGGCGCTTGCTCATATGCTTCAGCACCGCCGCGGCCAATTCGAGGTCGCCCGGAGTGGTGATCTTCAGATTTCGGTGATCGCTTTGCACGATCCGCACGGCGTGCCCGAGCCGTTCGACCACTTGCGCGTCGTCAGTCGGCTTGAAATTCGCCGGCATCTCCTTGTACGCCCGCAGCAGCAGCTCGCGCGAAAATACCTGCGGCGTCTGGGCCTCGAATAGCCCCGCACGCGGCACCGTCTCGTCGATAAAGCCCGATTCGGCCGCCCGCTTCAGTGTTCCCGTGATGGGCGCTGCCAGAATCGCCGCCCCACTCTTGCCCGCCTCCGCGAAGACAGAGTCAATCCAAGTTTCCATCACGCACGGGCGCACCGCGTCGTGCACACACACCAGGTCGGCCTGCGGATCGACCTCTTTAAGCGCCGCCTGAATTGACTGATAGCGTTCCTGCCCGCCCTTCACCAGCTTGATGCCCATGAACATGATGTTCGCCGCGTATTTCTCGCGCACCACGTCGTAATCACCGGCCGAAACGGCCAAGATGTTCTGGCAGACATCCGGCCGGTTGATAAAAAGCTCGATTGAGCGGATGAAAATCGGGCGGTTATCGATTTGGGCGAACGGCTTTTTGACATCGCCGCCAAAGCGTTTGCCGGCGCCGGCCGCCGCGATGATGACTGCGACTTTGGACATTAAGGCGCTCCTTTTAATCCGCACTAACCGAGGATAACATGCGGGTCCGAAAGGGCGAGGTCAAGGCTGGCTTTTGTGCCTTGAGGTCCGGCGATACTGCGTCGGACGGCCGGCCAGCGGGCGTGAGGAAGGACGTTCGCATCAGCAACCAACCTGGCGGGGAAGTGCCGATGACCCGGCCACGACCGCACGAGATCATCGCATGAGCAAACTCCAAAACAAGCGGGCACTGGCAGCCGGGGCAAGCCTGCTGTTGCTGCTGTCAGGCTGTGAGAACTTCTCGATCAGACCGCCATCCACGCCGCCGCCGGAGCCCAAGCCGCCTCCCATGGCCCCGCTGACTCTCGACCCGGTGCTGGCGGGCAGCATCGGCGCGGCGACCTTCCTCTCGGAAGTCGATCCGGTGGAGGTGCGCGGCTTCGGTTTGGTCATCGGGCTGGGCAAGAACGGCAGCGCTGACTGCCCAACCTTCGTCCGCGAGCACCTGATCAACGAAATGGCCAAGGAACGCGAATCCTGGGCGGACTTGGAGGCGCGCAAGAGATTCTCGCCGGCCGACCTGATCGATTCACCCGCGACCGCAGTGGTGGAAATCGTGGGTCACGTGCCCCCCGGCGCGGCGCGCAACACCACTTTCGACATTATGGTGCGCGCCATCCCGGGGACGGCGACGTGCTCGCTCGCGGGCGGTTTGCTGCTACCGACCAATCTGCACTTGTCCGATCCCGTCGGTAGCGGCGAGGCACTCCTGAGCATGCCAATTGTGGCCCGCGCCGCCGGCCCCATTTTCGTCAACCCCTTCGCCACCCCCGAAGATGCCGAAGGCCTGCGGACCGGCTACGTCCTCAGCGGCGGGCAGTGCAGCGAAGAACGCACCTTTCGCCTGCTGCTGCGCGAGCCTTCCTACCCGATGACCCGCCGCATAGCCTTGCGGATCAACGAACGCTTCGGCCAACGCCCGCCGATAGCCGATGCGACCAGCCGCGGTTTCATCACGCTGAAGATGCCGCCCGAGTATTCCCAGGACCGGGCGCATTTCCTGCGGCTGCTGCCGCACGTGTACATTGACGGGACGGCGGCGTTCTCCGAGGGCAAGCTGCGGCAGTTAATGCAGTACGCCGTCCAGCCCGGATATGACCTGGAGGCCATTTCGCTGGCGTGGGAAGGCATCGGCCCAACGGCCATCCCGCAACTCAAGCCGTTGTATACGCATGCGGATGCGCGCGTGCGGTTCTATGCGGCTCGCGCCGGGTTGCGGCTCAAGGACCCGGATGCCGTGCCGCCACTGAGCGCTTTGTCGAGAGGCACGGATCGTGACCTGGCGCTGCTTTCGATCGCCGAGTTGGGCCGCTGTAATCTTCCATACGCGGCCATGCTGCTGCGTCCGCTGCTGGACGTGGATGACGCTGAATTGCGCATTGCAGCCTATGAGGCGGCGCTGAACTATTCGACGACTTTCATTCAGACCCGGCGCTTTCCGCACCTGCTCGATCCGCTGCAACTGAACCTGGCGCTGGACATCGTCGAATCCAGCGGCCGGCCCCTGATCTACGTACGCCGCACGGGAATACCGCGCATCGCCGTGTTTGGCCGGCGTCTGTCGCTTACCTTACCCTGCTTCTACGCCGAAGCGGACGACTCGGTCATCTTGAACGCCCTGGACGAGAGCAGTGATCTGACGATCCTGACCAACCGCTACAATCAGCCGTGGGACCCGCTCCACGTGTCGCCACGCGTCGAGGATTTGATTGCGGCCTTGGCCGACTTGCCGACCAAGAACGAATTGGACCAGCCGCGCGGGATCGGTCTGCCTTACTCGCAAGTCGTGCACGTGCTGGCCGCGCTTTCTCGCGATCAGACCATCGCCGCGCCGGTCAAAATCGAGCAGGCGAGTATGGTTGAGCTGTTCGGTCCGGCGCCGCAAATCGAAAGGCTCGAAACTGACCCGTCGGACGACGCCGCCCCGGCCGAATCGGATGCTCCCACCGACGGGCGCGCTGATAGCGACACCGGCTCCGAACCCGGCCCAACGCCATGACAACCAACAGCGTTACAAAACGAGTCCGGCTGCAACGCTTCCTGGCCGATGCCGGCGTCACCTCACGCAAGCACGCTGAGGAGTACATCGCGGCCGGACGTGTGCTGGTCAACGGCGAAGTAGTGCGCGAGCTGCCGGCCTTTGTCGATCCACAACATGATGAGGTTGTGGTTGATGGAAACCCGGTTCGAGCGGCCGCGCCCCTGTACTACCTGGTGAACAAGCCCAAAGGCGTTGTGAGCGGGCCGCGCGAACGGGCCGGCCGCCGGCGTGTATCGGAACTACTGCCGCCGCTGCGGCAGAAGCTGCGGCCGGCGGGCCAACTGGATGAGGAAGATTCCGGCCTGCTGTTGATGACCAACGATGGCCGGCTGGCGCAGCGCTTGGCCCACCCGCAGTTCGGCCTGCCGAAAACGTACTGGGTTGAGGTCAAGGGGCGCGCTCCGGACGACATCGCCGTGCGGCTGCTGCAAGGCGTGTATTTGGCCGAGGGCAAGGCCCGCGCTATGAACGTCGAGGTCGGGTTCGCCAGCAATGACAGGTCGACGTTGACGGTCACGGTGCGCGAAGGTCGCAAGCGCCAGGTCCGCCGCATGCTGGCGCGTCTGGGCCTGCCGGTTCGCAACCTGAAATGCACGCAGATCGGGCCATTGAAGCTGAAGGGCCTGCCGCTGGGCGCCTCACGCGCGTTGAGTCCCGGCGAATTGAATGCGCTGCATGCGGAATTGGCACGCTCGGCGGACCAGCACAAGGTTCGCCGTGCCGGCGGGGCACGCGTCAAACGCTCCCAGACCCCCAGCGGCCGGCAGCGGGCTCCCGGAGCCGCCGCGCCTGCCGCGGGCCGATCCCCTGCGCGGGGTCGCCCGCGCGGTGGCAACTCTGGACGCGAGCAGCCGGGACGCCGCATCGTTTCTTAACCTGCCGGACCGCCTCCCCTGTGAGCTCTCGGCCGAAGCGCCCCGCGGCCCGAACCGATAACTCGCTCCAAACATCCATTGCTTTTCGAGAGTCGGGCGCGGTATTTTGAAGTGCCAGGCACGGGAGGCGCTATTACGGTGCTGCCCCGCGCTCAGCACCTGGAAGCACGCCAGCTTTTTAACGCGATTGGTGGGGTGGAGGAGGCCGGAATGAACGCTCTGCGAACCAATGGTAGTGTAGCCTCGATAACGGCCGCGCTGACGCTAATGCTGGCCGGCAGCGCCGTCGCGCAGGAAAACAAGTACCTGATCGTGTCGGCGCCGGACTATGTCGGCAGTGCGGCCTTGACCGAATTCATCGCCTTCCGCACCAGCCGCGGTTACGAAGTGTCCGTGTACAACGTACCCGCGGGCACCAGCCGCGAGGACATCAAAGCGTATATCGAGAGCCTTTGGGGAACGCCGGACGCCCCGGATTACCTGCTGATCGTGGGCGACACGAGCGGCGCCGCATCGACCAGCAACACGATTCCGCACTGGGTCGGCGCGGGCACCCGGCAGGCGCCAACTGACCTGCCCTATGCCTGCATGGACGGCCCCGGCGACTGGTACCCCGACATGTATTACGGGCGTTTCTCGGTAACCAGCCCCGGCATGCTGCAGCAAGTTGTGGACAAGATCATTCGTGTCGAATCCGGCGATTTTCCTGACCCAAGCTACCTGCGCCGCGCCGCGATGCTGGCCACTGATGACCCCACGGCAGAAGCCGCGGCTCTGCACGATTCAATCATCAGCACCTATCTCGAACCGGCGGGCTTCTCTGCAACGCGAATCTACGCGGGCATGGGCGGCAGTACGGCAGACATCGCCGCCGCGGTTAATGCCGGTGTGCTGTTCACGGTGTACTTCGGCCACAGCGGTACCGGCGGCTGGTCATCGCCGGGTTTTTGGCAGGCCAACGTTAACGCGCTCACCAATGACGGGCTGTATGGGCTGACCATGGGCTGGTCCTGCAACAGTGCCCGCTTCGACCAAGACGAGTGCTACGGCGAAACCTGGCTGCGGGCGGCCAACAAGGGCTCGGCCGCGTACCTGTCGGCTTCGGCCGGCATCCCGAGTGGCAGCGCCACGGCCTGGGACTGTTCTTGGCGCATGGAGCGCTATTTTTTCCAGTCGCTTTTTGAGGACGACATTCACGAGGTCGGGCGGGCCTGGCAGCAGGCGCTGTGGAAGATGCTGGATGATCCGGATTACGGCCCGGGGCACTCCGAAACGCGCAACATATTTGATGAAATGGTGCTGCTGGGCGATCCAGCCCTGAGGCTGCCGATACGGTCGCTGGCGCTGTCGCTGCCCGACGGGTGCCCGGAGTACATTTCCCCCCAAGCGCCCACCCCGATCCGGGTGCGCATCGAGAATGTCTGCGAAACGTACGAACCCGGAACCGGCCTGCTGCACTATCGTTTCGCCGGCGGTGCGTACTTGACCACCCCGCTGACGCCGTTGGGCGACGGGCTTTACCAGGCCCTTTTGCCCGCGCCTCGCTGCAGCGCTGTTCCGGAGTTCTATTTCAGCGCGACTGGCCACCTGGGCGGCCCGGCCAAGTTCCCCAGGAACGCACCCGCGACCGTTCTCACTGCAACCGTCGCGACCGTCACTACGCTCCTGGACGACGATTTCGAGACCGCACGTGGCTGGAGCGTCTGGATCGAACCGACGATGGAGAGCGGGTTCTGGCAACGAACCATACCGGCCAGCCAGCCGCTGCCGGGGGCGCCTGCGGCCGACTTTGACGGCTCCGGCCGGTGCTACGTGACCGACAATCGCGTAGGCAATTACGACGTGGACGGCGGGCCCACGCGAATAACCTCGGCGGCGTTCGACCTGAGCGGCATGACCGACGTGCGCGTGTGTTATGCCCGGTGGATTTACTGCGACGATTACTCAGGACCCGACCAGGATTTTCTGGAGGTCGAATTCTCCTCTGACAACGGCGCGACCTGGGTCCCGGTGGAGCAGGTTTCGGATCTGGGCGGGTGGGTCAAGCGAGAAATCGCTGTACAAGACTACGTACCGCTGACTGCGCAGTTCAGAGTGAGGTTCTCCATCAGTGATACGCCGAACAACTCAGTCACCGAGGCCGCTGTGGATGATGTTCTGATTTACGATCTGAGCTGCCACGCGCCGCCCCTGCCAGGCGATTTGAATTGCGACGACGCCGTGAACGCGTTCGACATCGATCCATTCATACTGGTGTTGACCGGTGACCCGACGTGCGCTGCCTACTATGCCGCCTTTCCAAACTGTGATCACCAGCGCGCCGACTGCAACGGCGATGGAGAAGTCAACGTTTTCGATATCGACGCTTTTGTCACGCTGCTGATGGGCGCATCAGGCGCTTGCTGCGACGACGCCACCGGAATATGCGCGGATTACGTTGCACCCGCGGACTGCATGACGCGCTACGCTCTCGGCGAGCAGTGCTCAGACCTGGAGCCGGTCTGCGGGAACCCCGGCGCGTGCTGTGACGATGTTACCGGCGAATGCCTGGACTACATCTTCGAGCTTCTGTGTACCGGCCGTTTCGCTGGCGGAGTGCTTTGCGCCGACCTGGCCCCGCAGTGCGCGCCGTGCGCCGATGCTGAGCTCATGGCTCCGGGAAGCTGGAGCGGCAACACCTGCGGCGCCGTCAACGACTGCGCCATGCGTCCATCGCAAGACCTGATCGTGCAGGTGGAGATCCCGACAGCCGGCTCCTGGACTTTCGACCTCTGCGCCGGCACCACCGTTTGGGATACGTACCTCTACGTCGGCCATGCCTGCTGCACCAGCACCTGGTACAACGATGACGGTTGCCCGACTGGGGCGGCGTTATCCACCCTGTCAATAGCGTCGCTGCCCGCCGGCGTTTATTACGCCACTATCGAAGCCTACAGCAGTGCGTGTGGGCCCGTGACGCTGACCGTCAGTACAGGAACGGCTGACCGCACCGATGCCTCCGGCGCCGCCGAGCTGATGCATGAGAACTAACTCTGAGCGCCGTCGGCACGCCGTGCGCCTTCTACAAATGGCGTGACGGCTCCACCCGGCGCCCAGCGTTTCTCGCCTGAAGTGGCGCGGATCGACGTCCGGCCGCCACCGGCCTATGATGAGACCGGCCGCAGCCGCCCTTGAAAACTCGTCCTCAAGATTCGACACTCGAGCGCGAGCCAGCTATATCCGAACCCATGACGGCCCCCGAAGAGCATAGTAGCTCGGCTCCGCAGCAGCCCAGCTCCGGTCCGCAGACGCAACAGCCCGCCATCGACCCGGCGCAGCGATTTCGGCGCCGGCTCGTGTTCGCCATGCTCTGCCTCGCGGGATTGATCGCGCGGCTGGCCGCACTCGCGCTGGCGCCCGAACACGCGTTCCTGTCCGACCACGTCGATTACATGGCCTGGTCGCATTATGCCTATGAGCACGGGCCCACCAGCGTCTACGATGCACCCGCCGGCAACCTGATCAACGTCAACCTGCCGCCGTGGCTCTTCGGCCGCCGCGTCACCATGCCCTTCCCGAGCTACAGCCGCTGCAATTACCCCCCGCTGGCGGCTTATGCCTTCTGGGGGCAGGGATTTGCATGGTCACTCCTTGAACCGCAGCCCGCGACGCTCAAGCCGCACCCGGAAATCGCGGCTGAGGTCGGCTACACCGGTGGCCCGGTTACATCCCGCATCGCTAACACCGTACCGGCGCGCCTGGCAAACTCTTTTCTAGCGCTGCTGACCGATTTCTTGTGGGCGTTCGGCGTCGCCAAGCTCGTGCAACGCCTTCGCCCGCAGTGGCCTGCCGCGGGCACCTGGGCCTTCGGTATCGCCCTACTGGCGCCGCCCGTGTTCATCAATTCCGCGTTCTGGAACCAGACTGACTCATGGCTGGCGTGCGGAATGGTCTGGACAATCTATCTGCTCACAACGAACCGCTACGCAGCCGCCGGCGTGGTCTACGGTGCGACCGCCCTGATCAAGGCGCAGGCGGTGCTGCTGGCGCCGGTTCTGGTATACGCTTTCGTCGGGCTGGCGCTTTCGCGGTCGCAGGCGCGCCTGCGGCGGGCGCTGCCGGCTTTCGTAGGCGCCGCCGTCGTCACCGTCGTCGTCCTGGCGGCCCCCTTCTCGGTCAGGGATGCAGGCGGCGGCGAGATGGGCGGGGCGCGCTGGATTTACCGCTCGTATATCGAGCCCATACAGTCCGACTTTCCCTATACGACGCTCAAAGCGTTCAACGTTTGGTGGCTCGACCAGGCCGCCCATGGCGGCACGCGCGAGGCTCTCGACGCGCACGCCCAGGTGGTCGGCTTCAGCAAGGATGCCGTGGGCCGAACTCTGCTGATAGTGGCGCTGCTCGCGCTGGCGCTGCTCTGCGCGCGGCGCGCCGGGTGGTCACCGGCCGCCTGGCAGTTCTTCGCGGCTCTGGCGCTGTTGGCGGTGTTCCTCCTGCCCACGCGCGCCCACGAACGCTACTTGTACTATGCTTTGCCGTTCATCATCGCCGGCGCACTGCTCTTCAGGCGTTGGCTGCCAATGTTGATTGCAGTGCTGCTGGTCGCGACGTTCGAGATGACCTGGTATCTCTGGTACTCACCCGCCTTCGCCCGCCCCTGGGATCCGCCGGCCAATCCGCGAGCCGCGGCCTGGTCGGTGCTGCTCGCGCTATTGCTCGTCAGCGCCTTCGCTTACGGCGTCATTACGCTCTGGCGGAACCGTACCGTCGGCCTCGCTGCCGGGCGGCTCGACCGCATCGAAGCGCCATAGTTCACCCCAAGGAGTGATTTGATACCCCGGCGGAGGCGAAAACTGCATCGTGCTGAAAACGGGGCGGCCCGAACCGCCGTCGTGAAGTCGAACCGCCAGCGCTGACCGATGCTTTGGTATCGCGATCAGCAGGTCGTTTCGCCCGAGCCGGTGTTGCGCATAGCGCACCGCCGGCCAGTTCATCCAGTCCGAAAGCAACGCGGCGCGGTACGGCA
>JAGPEO010000071.1:12166-13297 GCA_018056925.1 Phycisphaerae bacterium | reverse complement strand
CTACGAGCGCATCCCGGTGCTAAAGATCGACGAAGAGGTCGAACGCGAACAGGTCGCGCGGCTGAAGGAGTTGAAGGCCCGCCGCGACGCCGACCCGGCCAGCCGCGAACGCCACGCCAAGGCGCTGGGGGCACTGCGCGAGGCCGCGGCCTGCGGTGCAAACGTAATGCCGGCGTTGATCGAGGCGTCCGAGGCCTTGGCGACGGTAGGCGAGATGATGCACACCCTGGAAGGCGTCTACGGCCGCTACGACGGCGGCCCGGAGCTGTAACCAGCCGGTAGCGCCACCGCGCCGAGCCGCCCGGCACGGGTCAAGGGAAGTGCTACCCCGCGGAGCAAATAGGTCCTATAGGCCCTATAGGTCCTATTTCCCTCGCTGCCAAAAAAATTCCGTGCGCCCCTTGCATTACCCTAACAAATACCGTACACTTCTAACAGAAGATTCGCTCGGGCGAATGCCACCTCGAACTCGCGGGCCTGGCTGGCCAGGGAATCGGACGCCACGGATCGGCGTGCGGCTCGTGTGACGCTCTTGGCTCGCTAATCAGCGTGCTCGTCGAGCTACTCTTAGGCTCAAGGAGGCAAACATGTCACACAAACAGACCAAAACAAAGCGCTCGTCTGTTCGCGAAACTCGAAATCCGAAACTCAAAACCCAACCGCCTCCAGGACCTGTTTGCAGTGTGGGACCGGTTTGTAGCCGCTCATTCAATGTGGGATCGGTTTGTGAACGCGCGGCTCGCCAAGCCGAAAACCCTCAACTCCGGACATACGCCTATGTGTACCAGACCTCTGACCGCCCCTGCCAAAGGCTGGAACTCGAAACGCGCAGCTTGAAGCTCGAAACTCAGCTCGGCCGCATCAGCCTCGCTTTGCCTTTTTTTTCGCCGGGCGAGCTGTCGGGGCTGGCCGACTACCTCGAGCGCCGCGCTGCATCGCGGATTCAGCTCCTTCCACAAAGGCCCGAATCTGGCTTGCCGAAGCGCGCGCATATTCGGTTTCCCAGTCGCGCAAGCGGTTGATCGCCCGGGTGCGGGCTTTCGGGTCTTCCACCATCAGCAGAAAGCCCGCGGCGCACAGGCGCGTCACCCAGTGACCATGCGCCCGGGCCTCTTCGTACAGCATCTTCAG
>JAGPEO010000071.1:0-12066 GCA_018056925.1 Phycisphaerae bacterium | reverse complement strand
AGTCGCGCAAGCGGTTGATCGCCCGGGTGCGGGCTTTCGGGTCTTCCACCATCAGCAGAAAGCCCGCGGCGCACAGGCGCGTCACCCAGTGACCATGCGCCCGGGCCTCTTCGTACAGCATCTTCAGGGCGTCATCGACTTGGAAGTTGATCTGTGGTCGGCGGCGTTGCGGCATGAGTCAGCTCCTTCAAGGGAAGCACGCGTTGCGGCCTAAGTCAGCGTCTTCAAGGGAAGCACACTTCCCTAGAACAAAACGAGTATTACGTTGTCAGCGCACTTTGTCCAGCCCATAGAACATCTATCACTCGGTGTGCCACGGCCTGAAGCGCTCCGCGTGCCACTGCTTGAAAGCGCAGCTTCAAGCAGTGCAAACGCGCACGCCGCTTTGCACCGTGGGCCGCAGCTTCAAGCAGTGCAAGAACGCATGCCCCAGCACCGGAAGCAGTGCAACACTTACGCCCACCCGCACCATCCGCGGAACGCTGCGGCGGTCGGGTGCTGCTGGGGAGCCGATGCCCGCGCCACTACTCTCATGCAACCGCGCACGCCGCGCGCGGGCATTTCACGCAGCATCCGGCCGTCGCCGCATTCCGCCGTACGCAGCAATCACGAGCCGCCGATCCGAAACTCTTCGTTCCGTACCTACCACCCCGCCGCGCGGTGGTCGCTTTGACGAAGCTTCCGCCGCGCGGACACGCCTTCTAACGTTCGGACTCTTTACTTTGCACTGCTCCCCCTACGCGCCGCCGCAACAGTACTGCCGGCACGCCCAGCCCCAGCACTGCGCCCAGAATTGCCCCGCCGGCCCCCGATTCCATCCACACCGCAGTGGCTTGGCTGCCCACCAGCCCCAGTAGCGCCGCCCACGCAATCAACGACCACCAGTGCGCCACGCCATGATGGTGAATCGCCCCCGCCAACAACGCCACCAACGGATACGCCCAAATTACGTGATAACTGCGCATCACGGGCATGAACCACAGCATCGCCGTCACGAACAGCGCCCACTCTACACGCAGCGCCCACACGTTCAGTCCCCGCGCCCCGCGACGCCCTAGCCACAATAGCCCCCCCAACAGCAGCCCCTCGATGACCAGCACTACTGCGCTAACCTGCCGCGGCGACAGGTTGGCCACGTTCAGCCGGTAAACCTCGGGCGCCGGCCTCTGCCGCGGATCGTTGTCGAAGCGCGTGTTGTAGTTCGTCGGGTGCAGCCAGCGGCACATCACCGCCCCCATCCCCTGATTACGCCAGTCCATCTCGCGCTGCGCCGCTATGAGCCCGCTATGCGATGCCTCATGGACGGCCGCGCGCACCCACGAGCGGTAAATGTCACCAGCGTCGCTTGCGCCGAACACCACCGCGTCCGCCACCGGTCCCGCCAGCACGATCGTCGCCAGCGCCGCCGCCACCGTCCGGAACTGGCGCTTTAACGCGAACCATACCACCAGCAGCAGCGGCACGATCTTGATCAGCACCGCCAGCCCGAGCCACAGCCCCGCCGTCTTGGGGCGTCCCGAGCGCCAGCTCACAAAGCTCCCCACCATCAGCAGCAGGGTCAAATTATTGATCTGAAGCAGCCGGAACTCCCACCACCAGAACAGCGCCAGCGCTGCAACCGGCAACAACTGCGTGACCGCCCAGTCCGGCGCCGGCAGCCCAGTAAAGTGCCGCCCCACCAGCCGAACCGTCGCCAGCAGCGCCACCACGTTCAGCGCCAGCCAGACTTGGCCCGCCTGCCGCTGCGGCATCCACGCCAGCAGCGTCATCAAACGCGACGTGAACGGCAGGTACCAGTCCAGCCGCCCACGCGCTTGTAACTGCCCCTCAGGCGTCAGGTCGTAGCCCGCATCCAGGCTCCCCCGCTCCAGTAGACTCACTCCGGCCTTATAGAAAAACTCGAAATCCGGCCACCCCGACTTGGCGGTCGTGTTGCCGGCGCGCGCGAATAACCAAACCCCGCCCAGCAGGGCGAGCAGACAAAGCAGCCTGACAAAACGGGGAGCGCGGCGCACCTCCCGCGCTGTTGCAGAAACGCAGAGCCCCTGCTCGCCGGCCATCGCCTCCATTGCGGGCCCATTGTACCCGGCCGGCGATTGCGTCAACGCCGCGCTATTCGCAAAACACTATCGCTGCTACAGCCTCGACAGCCGCTTCGGGCCTGCCGCGGCCACTTCCGGCGGGCAGCCTTCCTTGTAGAGCTTGAAGTTTTCAATGTAGCGGGCCGCCAGGCCGTCGTAGGTCTTCCAGTAGTCGTCCTTGTTTCCCCAGGCGGTGGACGGCTCGAGCACATCGTCCGGCACGTCCGGGCAGCTCAGCGGCACATCGAAGCCGAACAGCTTGTCCTTGCGGTATTTCACCTCGACCAGCTTGCCTTCCAGCGCCGCGTTCAGCAGGTTGCGCGTGTGGCGGATGCTGATGCGCTTGCCGACGCCGAAACGCCCGCCGACCCAGCCGGTGTTCACCAGCCAGCAGTTGCACTTGTGCTTGGCCATCTTGTCGGCCAGCAGCTTGGCGTAGTAGAACGGGTGGTGAACCATGAACGGGGCGCCGAAGCAGGCGCTGAACGTGATCTGCGGCTCGATGCCCAGGCCGATTTCGGTGCCCGCGATTTTGGCCGTGTAACCGCTGATGAAGTGGTACATGGCCTGGTTCGCGTCCAGGCGGGCGATCGGCGGCATCACGCCCTGGGCGTCGCAGGTCAGGAAGATGACGTTCTTCGGGTGGCTCTTGACGTAGCCTTCGGGCACAACGCCGGGGATCAGGCTGACCGGGTACGAGGCCCGTGTATTCTCGGTCATGATGTCGCTGTCGAGGTCAATCCGCCGCGAAGCAGGATCCCAGGCGACGTTCTCGAGTATGGTGCCGAACGAGTGGGCCGCCTGCCAAATCTGCGGCTCATGCTCGGCCGACAGGCGAATGACCTTGGCGTAGCAGCCGCCCTCGAAGTTGAAAACGCCCTCGTCGCTCCAGCCGTGCTCGTCGTCGCCGATCAGGCGGCGCTTGGGGTCGGCCGAGAGCGTGGTCTTGCCCGTGCCGGACAGGCCGAAGAACAGGGCCACGTCGCCGGCATCGCCGACGTTGGCGGAGCAGTGCATGGCCATCACGCCCTGCATGGGGAGCAGGTAGTTCATGATGGTGAAGACGCCCTTCTTGATTTCGCCGCCGTAGCCGGTGTTGGCGATGATGCCCAGCTTCTCGGCGAAGTTGAGCATGATGGCGGTTTCGGTGCGCGTGCCGTCGATGCGAGGATCAACCTTGAAGGACGGCAGGGCGATGATCGTGAATTCGGGCACGTGCCGCTTGAGCTCGTCACGGTTGTCGGTGGTGATGAACATGTTCCGCGCAAAGTGGCTGTGCCAGGCCTTTTCGGTGATGACGCGGATAGCCATGCGGTAAGCCGGGTCGGCGCCGACGAAGCAGTCCTGCACGAACAGTTCCTCGCCCTGCAGGAATGCCTGCAGCCGCACGAGAATACTGTTGAACGTGCCGAGGCTGGCGGGCCGGTTATACTCGCCCCACCAGATGCGGTTTTCGTTTTCCGGCTCTTTGACGATGTACTTGTCGGCCGCGGCACGGGCGCTCCATTTGCCCGTGTTCACGATGAACGGGCCGCCAGCCACCATGTGGCCTTCGCCGCGGAAGATGGCCTCTTCCACCAGGGCCGGCACGGGCAGGTTCCAGAACACGCGGTCGAGATAGTCCAGGCCGTGGTTCTTAAGCTTATAGTCGCTGGCCAGCTCGCCGGCCTGCTTGGATGCGGGTGTTTCGAACTCGAGATACTTCATCGCTTGCTCCGCAAAAGCCGCTCCGGGCGGCTGTTAGCTTTCGCTTAGGACCCGGGGTGTTTTGAGGTGCCGATCTGCCACCTCAAACTGACCCGGCTCTAAGGTCGCAAATTGCGACCTCAAAACCGGTGCCGTTACCAATCTCTCACCAACTTCCGCATTCCGATGTACAGCTCGTTGGGCGCGTTCGGATCCAGCGCCCACTTCATACGCTCGATGCCTTCGGTGATGTCCTTGATCGTGCCGCAATAGCTGATGCGCAGGTAACCCTCGGCGCCGAATTCGACGCCCGGTACCACCACCACTTGCACCTTGTTCAGCAGGAACTCGGCCAGTTGCGTCGAGTCCTTGTTGTAGGCGCTGAAGTCCGCAAAGCTGTAGAACGTCCCGTCCGGCTTGTTCACCTTCACCCCGTCGAAAGACTTCAGCCGGTCGATCAGCACGTTGCGATTGTTTTCCAACGTCGTGCGCAGGCTCTCGATGCTCGATTGAATACCGTTCAGCGCCGCCGCGGCCGCCGCTTGCAGCAGCACCGACGGGCCCGAGGTCTGGTGACTCTGGATGTTCCGCATGACCTCGATCAGCTTCTTGTTGGCGACCGCCCAGCCGATGCGGAAGCCCGTCATGGCGTACTGCTTGGACACGCCGTTGATGATGATCAGCTTCGAGTTCTCGCTCTTGTCCTTGACGTAGTTCCAGCAGTTGATGGGCTTGCGGCCGTCGAAGATCAGGCGGTGATAGATATCGTCCATGATCAGGTACAGGTCGCGCTTCTCGCAGAACTCGACGATGTCGGCGATGAACTGCTCCGAGTACATCGCGCCCGAGGGGTTATTCGGACTGTTGATGATGACGGCCTTCGTGTATGAGCCGCACGCCCGCTCGATGTCCTGGATGCGTGGGTAGAAGCTGCCGTCCTCGGGCATCACCGGTACACCTCGGGCGCCGCACAGCTTGGCCATCTCCGGGTAGCTCACCCAGTACGGGACCGGGTAGACGACCTCCTCCTGCGGATTCAGGATCGCCTGCAAGGCGCACATGATCGCCTGCTTCGCCCCGCCCGAGGCCATCACGTTTTCGGGTTCCACCACCCGGTTATAGAACTCTTCCGTGTAGCGGATGATCGCCTGCTTCAACGCCGGGATGCCGTCCGCGGGCGTGTAGCGGACTTCGCCCGAGTTCAACAAGCCGGCCGCCGCCACCAACGCGTCCATGGGCGGCTTGCTCTTAGGTTCGCCGCCGCCCAGGTGAATCACCGGGTCGCCCTTGGCGCGCAGAATCGCGGCCTTCTCATTCAGCTTGAGAGTGACCGACTCGCCGATAGTCCTGCCGATCTGGCTAATGCTCATCGAAAATTCCTTGAACCTTCAGCCTTCAGCCCCTGCGGCCGAATCAAAAAAAGAAACGGCCGACGCTATCGCCTGGGCGGGGGAGTGTCAATTCCGTCCCTCGCTGGCTGGAACCTTTCGTTGCAAGCAAGAATCGTTCCCGACTCCGCGCTTGCGTCTCCGCGGGAAGGCATGCCCGCGCCTGGCGCTTGGGCATGGCACCCAAGGTTAACCCCGGCTCCGCACCACCTTCATCCGGTTCCAGGAACGGCTTCGCTCCAGCTTCACTCCCTAAGCTTCAATTTGGAGCTTCAGCCCAGCTTTGCCTGCCGCGGTGGAACCGCTTGGCACGATGGCGAGAAGGTTCGGTTTGCTTGGACGGGTGGTCGCCTTAAGATGCTCCGCATTATCGGCGCGAGCCTGCCGGTCGCAGGTTAAATCCCGCCGTACGTGAGCTAATGACTGCCCGGCGCGACGCCGCTGCCGTAGGTTAGGTAATGACCGCCAGGATAAACACTGCCAAGCGCGCGCAATTTAGCCCCGGCGAATTGGCTGTTGTGCTCAGCCACTACGACGTGGGGGTTATTGCCAGCGCGCGCGATTTCCCGCGCGGTTCGCGGCACTCGCCGAAGCTGTTGCTATGCGCGGCTGACGGGCGGCAGTTCCTGCTCAAGAAGCGAGCGGCCGGGCAGGATGACCCGTTCCGAGTGGCGTTCACGCATGTCCTGCTGACGTACTTGCGGGAGCGGCGGTTCCCGGTGCCGGCTTTGATCGGTACGCGCGACGACCAGAATTCGCTGCTGCAGCTCAATGGCGCGACGTACGAGATGTTCGAATATATCGTCGGCGAGCGCTACAACGGGTCGCTCGATCAGACTCAGCAAGCCGGTGAATTACTGCGGCAATTTCACGACGAGGTGCGGGAGTTTCAGACGGAGTGGGCTTCGCCGGCCGGGGCGTTCCACGATTGCCCCACGGTACGCCAGGCGCTGAACGCCATTCCCGCGACTACCGCCGGACATGACTCGGTCATCGGACATGAGGCTGAGTTGCTGGCGCTCGTCCAGGATCTGCACGCGCGCTATGACGCGGCGGCGGAACGCGTCGCACGCTGCGGGGCGGACGGCTGGGCCCGAAGCATAATTCACGGCGATTGGCATCCCGGCAATCTGCTTTTCCGGGAAGGGCGCGTGGCGGCGGTGTTGGACCTCGACTCGGCCCGTTTGCAGCCGCCGATTCTGGACGTTGCCAACGGCCTGCTCCAGTTCTCGATCCTGCGGACGCGGGCCGGCCCGGAGGAGTGGCCGAGCGCGTTTGATGAAGCACGGATGCAGCGGTTCTGGGCGGGCTGCGGCCTGCGCGCCAACGGATCGTCGGCCCAACGTTCAGCAATCACGGATTTGATGATCGAATCTCTAATAGCTGAAGCAGTGCTTCCGATCGCTGAAACAGGGTCCTTCGGTCATCTGACCGGGTTCGGCGTGCTAAAGATGGTGCGCCGGAAGGCGGAATGGCTGGCGGAGCACCGAGAGCGTCTGACGCGGCAATTCGAGGCGAAATAGTCGAGCCATAGCAATAGCGAGGCGCGGCAATCCGCCCAATGATCCAAACCGTCGTTACCCCGCAAACTGTGCCTCGCAGGTCATCGGACGCTTCCGCGGCGACACGCCCCGACTCTCCTACCTTCATATGCGGTGAGAATCCGGTCCTTCAAGGCAAAAGGTCAGCAGCAGCCGGCTTTCTTGAAGCGCGGAAATGTCGTGCTCGACGCGCGGCGCCAGGCGCAGCAACTGGCCTGCGGATAGCTGATAATCTGAGGAACTGGTGCGGATTGCCACTTCTCCATCGAGCACGTGCAGAATTATAGGACCATCCACTACGTGATTCGGCAACTTCGAGCCGCTTTCGAAGAGATACAGCGCCAAGGTCATCGGCCCATGTTTGAACAGGGCCATTTGCCGGTGCCCGTGATGACCTGATGTGGGCTCGGTCAGCAGCGCTTGAGCCGCAAGTAGTAGGTCAAACACCGCCTCTTGCGTTGCGAAGCGGACGCGGGGATGCGTGCGACTGCGTGTTGCATTCAGTTGTGGCATGTGCGCCTCGTATTCCGCCGGGTATTGTCGTTTTGCACGCTTAACAAACCGCCACAAAATTATAGGACGCACAGGCCGGCGAACCATGCGACATGCCGGATGAAAATCAAAAGAACGCAGCCGGGAATGCAGCCCCGTTGCCCTCGTTGACAGAGCAGAGGCAGGCGGGTAGCCCCGGAGTTCTCGTCAAGTGTTCCAAAAGTTAGTCGCCCGGGATCCGTGACGGCTTCCGCGGCCTACAAAAACCCCGCAAATCACGCCAATGACGATTTGCCTTGACGGGCGGACATATTGCGGCGAAGATAAGTCGATTGAATGGTTTTTTCGGGCCGGTACGCCTGGGCGGGCGACGCGATCTGTGCGACACGACCGAAGCGCTCCTCGCGGCTCGCAATTAGGATGGTGTGAGGCCGAATTGCGCGGGTCGAGTTGATGTCAAGCCCGGCTGGCGAAGGGTGAGCGCCCGCGGGTGGAGGATGTGAGCTAATGCGTTTAGGAAGAGCCTCATCGTACGCCGTTTTTGCAGTCGTCTATCTCTCGGAGCATGGCGACGGTACTCCCCTTCAGGGACGGGAAATAGCCGAATCTTGCGGCATGCCGACCGGGCGGCTGCTGAAGATTCTGCAGCAGTTGGTGCGTTCGCGCATTCTCGCCAGCGAGCGCGGTCCGTCCGGCGGATTCCGGCTGCGCAGGCCGGCGGAGGACATCAGCTTGCTCGAGATCATCGAAGCGATCGATGGGCCGATTGAGGGGGACGTTGCGGTTCGGCAGCAGGTTTCGGGCATGGAGAACGCGCGCACCGCAGTCGAGAAGGCTTGCATGCAGGTGGCCGAATTCGCACGCAAGCAGCTTAAGGGGGTGACGGTGAAAGACCTGATAAGCTAAAGAAACCGACAGGCAACTCACCACAACGAGTCGCCCTTAGCGAGACAAGTAGCGAGGCCGCAAGGCGCGCCCCAAATGCCATGCGCGAGCGCTATGCGCTCGCGCATACCTACCGGACCGCGCCGGCACATCCGCGCGGTAGTCGCGCTGCGCCATTAGTCCCGGGCAAGTTATACGGGCAGACGTGCCGCCATCAGGCGGCGCCAAAAAATTTTTCGACAAAACGACGGTCCATATCTTGTTGTATAGAAACGACTTACGGCTTTCAGAGTACAGTCGGCGAAAAATTCTCGCCCATTTCTTTGTAAGAATCGCGCGCAGTTTACGTTTTATAGGTTGGAACGCGATGGTCGCCACTCTCCCGGCCACAAGCGGCGACTGTCAATAGCGCGACCGGGCCGTCCCCCGGGGGGAACGGCTCGGCGCGCTTTTCTTATGCGCCTCATCCCGAATCGTGCCCACTTGCTGCGGCTCAGGTTCTGCTGGTGCCGCTCGCGGCCGCTCGGGCTTTGATTCGCGATCTGAATTCAGGTTTCGTGGCGGCTGAACCAGACGCCGCCGACCGTTTGGGCCAGAATCTTTAAGTCCAGGCCCAGGCTCCAGTTATTGATGTAATGCACGTCATGCTGGATGCGCTTCTTCAATGACGTGTTGCCGCGCAGACCCTTCACCTGGGCGTAGCCGGTCATACCCGCCTTCATCTTGTGCCGCAGCATGTAGCGCGGGATCTGCTGCCTGAATTGGCTGATGAACTCGGGCCGCTCCGGTCGCGGACCGACCAGCGACATGTCGCCGATCAGGACATTAAACAATTGGGGCAGCTCGTCCAGACTCGTACGCCGCAGAAAGCTGCCCAAAGGCGTGCGCCGGGCGTCGTCGCGGTCCGCCCAGACCGGGCCGGTTTCCGCCTCTGCGTCCGCCCGCATGGTGCGGAACTTCAGCATCGTGAACTCGCGCCCGTCCAGGCCCATCCGCCGCTGCTTGTACAGCACCGGGCCAGGGCTGGTCAGTTTGACGGCCAGCGCGATGATTCCCATCGGGACGGCCGCGATCAGCAGGCAGATGGCGCCGATAACGAGGTCGAAGGCGCGCTTAAGAAGGGCGTTCGAGCCATATAGCGGCGACTCGCGCAGCGACAGAATCGGAATGCCGTCCAGGTTGCTGACGGCCGGACGCATCGCGAGGTAGGGGTTGAACTCCGGCACAATTCGAATGTCCGCCATCGACGTGCCGAGCTGGCGTACGAGCTCATCGACCTTGTCAGCCTGGTCGGCCTGGAGCGCGATGAAGATCGAATCGACCGGATGCTGCTCGACGATGCGCGCCAGTTCCGAAAGCGGGCCGCGCACCGGAACGCCGCGCAGCGTCCCTGCCCGCTCGGCCGGCCGCTCGTCAACGAAATACACCACCCGCAGCCCGGTCCAATTGTGCTTTTCCAGCGCCAGATAGAGCCGCTGTGCGTTGCGGCCACTGCCGATGATGGCGGCCGAGCGCTGGTTGTAACCGCGGCGGCGCAGGGCCTGCAGCGTCAGGCGCAGCGTTCCGCGGAAGAGTGCGAAGCAGGCCGTTCCCACGATCGCGTAGGTGGCCACGAAGCCGCGCGAAATTTTGTAGGTCTGCGGCATGACGTAGTCGATGACGATGACGATCACGATCGCGACGCAAAAGGCCTTGATGATGTCGCGCGTTTCGCGGAAGGGGCGATCGCTGCGCCGCGGGCGGTACAGGTGTACGCGTGCGAAGACGATCAGGTGGGCCAGAACGACGGGCCCCAGCATCGGCAGGAACTTGTCCGTCAGGCCGGGAACGCCTTTGACCGGACTGACGGGCAGGTACTTAAAGCGCAGCCAATAACTGAGCAGCCAGCCGACGGCGACCGCCGCGGCATCCGCTACGATCAACAGCGCGAGTATAAGTTGACTATGCCGCTTCAGCACGACCGCACCGTTACTAAACCGCGCACATTATCCGCAGTCGGGCGGGCGAGGATCAAGGGACCGGGTTAATCAATGGCGCTATTCGCGCACCAGGTTGCGGTTCCAGCGTGGGATCTCGACGACCAGGTCGGCGCTGCCGTCCGGTACACATTGGCAGGCCAGGCGCGAACGTGTGGTCAGGCCGTAGGCTTGGTCGAGCTGATCTTCCTCGTCCTCTTCGGCCGGTTTGCAGGCCCCGTAGCCTTGGCGAATGATGACGTGGCACGTCGAGCAGGCGCAGGCGCCGCCGCAGGCGTGATCGATGTCTACTCCATGGGCCAGAGCAATATCGAGCAGGCTGCCCGGCAGGCCGTAGCCGCTGTGCGGTGTGCCGGGGGTTTCTACCGCGACCACGTGTTCGTGCTTGTCTGGGTCGATGAATGTGATGCGGAACACGAATGCACCTTCATTCGGAAGTCGCTACTTTTCAGCCGGCGTTCGTGTCGCTCGAACCGCGGACCGCGCCGCCGGGACTCCGGTCGACCAACGCCTCGCGAATACCGATTTCGGCCAGCCGCAGTGTACTGTGGCCGAAGGCGGTCAACGCGCGGTGCAGTTCGTCGAGGTCCTTAGTCTCATTGGCGAGTTGCCGCAGGTCGGCGATTTGCTTTTCGATCGCGACGCGCTCGGTCTCTTTGAGCTGATCGCCGACGCGGGCCAGCATCTGCTGAGTCTTGGCGATGTCGAACTCGACCTGGTTGAGCAGGTCGATGCGGCGGTGGGCGTCGATGTCTTCCTGGGCGTGGGCGATGCTCTCACGCGTCATGCGTTCGACTTCAGCTCGCGTCAGGCCGCGGTTCGGGATGATCTGAATGCTGGCTTTCTTGCCGCTGCGCAGCTCCTTGGCGGAGACGCTCAGAATGCCGTTGGCGTCCAGCAGGAATTCAACCTCGATTTTCGGGATGCCGGCCGGCATGGGCGGCACGTCGCGCAGCTCAAAATCGCCCAGGCTGCGGCAGTCGGCCGCCAGTTCGCGTTCGCCCTGTAAGACGTTCAGCTTAATGGCGGTTTGTCCATCCACGAAAGTTGTAAACATCTCGGTGGCACGGCAGGGGATGGTCGTGTTCCGCAAGATCAGCTTGCTGACCGCGCCACCCATGGTTTCGATGCCCAGCGAGAGCGGCGTCACGTCGAGCAGCAACATGTCCGGATGGGCGCCGGCCAGGATCGCGGCCTGGATCGCCGCACCCAGCGCGACGACTTCGTCCGGATTCAGCGCGGTGTACGGGTCTTTGCCGAAGTGCTCGCTGACGCGCCGGCGCACCAGCGGCATCCGCGTCGAACCGCCGACCAGGATGACGCGCTCCAGGTCGCCCGCCTTCAGACCCGCGTCGGCCAGAGCGCGATCGCACAGGGCAAGGCTGCGATTGACCAGGTCGACCGTAAGCTGCTCGAATTCGTCGCGCGTAATCGTGCGCCGATACACGCGCTGTTGACCCAGGTCCAGCTCGATCGCCGCAGTCGCTTGCTCGCTCAGGCGGACCTTCACGGATTCGGCCAGCGTCCGCAGGGCCTGGCGTGTCGCGGGCGAGTCGATGGAAACACCGAACTGCTCGCGGACTTCGCGCTGCACCAGAAGAACAATGGTGCGATCGAAATCGTCGCCGCCGAGGTGCGTGTCGCCGGCGGTGCTCAGAACCTGGAAAACGCCTTCTTCAATTCGCAGGATCGAGATGTCGAAGGTCCCGCCGCCGAGATCGTAGACGGCTACGGTTTGGCCCGTCGCGGCCGGCGTGTCGAGAGTTACCGCGTCGCTACAGCGTGGCAGGGGCAGGGACACGCGATGCAGAGTTTGGGCGTGCGGCTTCACTTCCGGGGCGGCACGCGCCGGCTCTCCTCGGACACCAAACCCATAGGCCAAAGCGGCCGCCGTGGGTTCGTTGACAATGCGCATGACCTCGAGGCCGGCGGCTTGACCGGCGTCGCGCGTGGCTTGGCGCTGGGCGTCGTCAAAGTAAGCCGGGACGGTGATGACCGCCTTGCGCACCGGGCGGCC